>JBOFSR010000093.1:0-42845 GCA_051651645.1 Treponemataceae bacterium
AGTGAGTTTTTACGTATAGCGTCAATTCGCTTCTATTTGTAGCGAGCTATTGTCGAGCCTTATCGACAAGTAAAAACTTATATGCAACTTGTTGCATTCGAAGCTTGAGCGCTCACCCCGTCAAAGCTTCAGCGCTCACCCCGTCGAACGTTCGACGGTCAATAAAACCCTTGCAACGTGTTGCACCTTTTTTCATGTTATTTCCTTTTTATTTGTAGCTCTGTTATCGTCGAGCAATACTTCAGTAGTCCTTGTCGTTATACGTATGAGGTTTTTCGCACCAATAGAAGTTTTATAGTTCTTTTATACTGCGCACTGCCCATGTTTTAATTTCGTTTTCTGACTGAGCAATGCTGTTTCGTGAGATTGCTAAGCCGTCGCTTATAACCGTTGCCTTTGGTTGCAAGGTAGTAATCGTCTGTATTGTTGTAGAAAAACGACTGCCTCCGTGGGTACAAAAAGGAATGATTGTTTTTCCTGCAAAGTTATTTGTTTCAAGAAAGGTATATAGAATCATTGGCAAGTCATACCACCACACAGGAAAGCCCAAATAAATAATGTCGTAGTTTTGCACGTTAGTAAGCTTTGATGACATGCTAGGACGAGTCTTTTTGCGCTGTTCCTCTTTTGCAAGGTCAACCAATGCCTTATGCTCTCGAGGGTAGGGTGTTGTTGGAGTGATTTCAAACAGAGTGCCGCCAATAGTTTGCTGTATTGTCTTAGCCATATACTGAGTGCTGCCAAGACTTTCTCCCTTTTTACTCAATGCACTTGCCCCTGAGTTTGCATCAACTTCAGCAAGGGCGACATCCTCTGGTGCACTAAAAAAAGCAATCAAAACCTTTTTTTGTGCCGACTGAGCCTGCAGTAAAATCCCCCCTGCAAGCACCAAAAGAATTGCTAAACTCTTCTTCATACGATTCTCCTTTTCTAATTGTTATTATTTTTGACTACAACCATAGCCAAACTATCATCCTCACTTATATACTCAATAAAACTCAATTGCAACTTGTTGCATTCGAAACTAAGACTGCCAGCAAGTACTACCTTGTATGATCAATAAATCCCTTGCAACTTGTTGCATTCGAAGCTTTATTGCTCTCTCAGTACTACCTTAGACGGTCAATAAAGCCTAATTGCAACTTGTTGCATTAGTAGCTAAGACTGCCAGCAAGTACTACCTTGTATGATCAATAAATCCCTTGCAACTTGTTGCATTCGAACCTTTGTTGTTCTCTCAGTAATAGAATAAAGGCTGTGAGGTTTTACGTATAGCGTCACTTTACTTCTATTTGTAGCGAGCTATTGTCGAAGCTTCAGCGCACACTCTGTCGAAGCTTCAGCGCTCACTCCGTCGAAGCTTCAGCGCTTACCCTGTCGAAGCTTCAGCGCTCACACCGTCGAAGCTTCAGCGCCTACTCCGTCGAACCTTCAGCGCCTACCTCGTCGAAGCTTCAGCGCTCTTCCATCTCAGAATAAATCCTGTGAGTTTTTACGTATAGCGTCATTATGCTTCTATTTGTAGAAAGCTATTGTCGGACTATCCGACAAGTAAAAACTTATATGCAACTTGTTGCATTCGAACCTTCAGCGCCTACCCCGTCGAAGCTTCAGCGCCTACCCCGTCGAACCTTCAGCGCATACTCCGTCGAACGTTCGACAATCAATAAAACTCAATTGCTCCTTATTGCATTAGAAGCTTGACGGTAACTGTTTGTGCTTGGTCTATGTGGATTAGATGTTCACTGCCTTTTTCAATCGTTCCAAGCGGGACAAGTCCAGAGGAGAAGCGAAAATCCTTATAGAAAAAACAAAGGTTTCCCCATGGCGAGTAGTAGGCAAGGTCTCCTTTTGATGGCTTGTAGGAGGTAGGAGAGTTGCCAAGTGTCAATGCCTTACTGAGGGTGGCTATCTTTTCGGTGTTGTTATAATCAGTAAAGCAAAGCACCATGGGCAGTTTTGCAATCAAATCTTGTGCTGCGTCCGTGTCATTTAATTGAACGACTATGGATTTTTGTTCAAACTCAAAGATGATTTTTGCTTTGTTTTGCTCGGCAGGTACGGCACAGGTGCAAAGGATTAAACTTGCGACAAGAATGTTTTTTAGCTGCATTTATTTGATTGTCTCAAGTTTGTATGTGCGTGATCCTAGTCCAATTTTCTCTCCGTGAGAAAGGGTATGCAAGCCGTTTCGAGACTCAATCCGTTCTTTCAAAGAGTTATTATCCTTGGCTTTATAGACAAGGTCTATGCAGGCTTGGTCTAGGGCAAGTGGATCGGTTGAAGCAAGGATGCCAATATCATGCATGTCGGGGGCTGCAGAGCGTAGTCCTGAGCAGTCGCAGTCTACGGACAAGTTATTCATCACGTTAATATACAGAATCTTGCCCTTTTTTGCTTGATGTACGGACTTGGCTGCCTCTGCCATTGAGGCAAGAAACTCATCTTGAATTGACTGGTAGTGATCCCACTTTGATACGTCAAAAAAGGAGGGTGCGTCTTGCCCTGCATTATGAATCCATGCCTTTCCTCGCTTTGAGGCTATCCCGATTGAAGTATTTTTGATTGCTCCGCCAAAGCCTGCCATTGCGTGTCCCTTAAAGTGGCTGAGGACTAGAACTGAGTCATAGTTTTGGAAGTTTTTGCCGACGTAGTTTTCTTTTAAGTACGTTCCGCCCTCAACGATTAGAGGAATGTCGCCGTCTTCATCTAAGATATCAACGCCGCCGATTTCTTCCCAGCCGTTTTCTTTGATTGCCTTGCGATGGCCTGCGGTGGTAAAGCGTGGCCCTTGATACCAGACGTTGCTTTCTACGATGGTGCCATTTATTTTGCGCGCAATGTCTTTTACCATGGAGGGCTTTATAAAGTACTGAGCATTGGGCTCGCCTGTGTGAACCTTGAGTGCAACCTTGCCTTGCAGGGGCGTTTGTAGTGCCTCATACAGCTTGACAATTGCCTCACTGGAGATGTCTTTTGTAAAGTAGACTGTTGGCGTTTTCGAGCTTTTTTGTGTCTCTTTCGTAGCTTTTTTTGCACCCTGAGCTACCGTGTTTTGTTGGGCAAAAGAAAGTAGTGCCGTGATGAGCAATAAGCTTGCGATCATCAGTTTTTTTAGTTGCATTTTCAACTCCTTGCGGATACGAGCCGCTGTTTGTTTTAGGTTTAACAAGGCATTACGGAAGCTTTGTTGACTGTCATTCTACAGTGTGGAGTTTACTCCAATGCAATAGGAAAGATTACGTTTCTAATCAAACTTTAAGAAACGCAGATAGCACTGCAAGCCACAAAAGAGAGCAACGACGGGATAGCATAAAAGTTGAGTGGGGGATTGTATTATAACAATAAATTATTAGAGGAGTTTTTATGGAAGAGAAGAAGACAGAGCTTTTATTTGCTGCTACAAAAAGGGGAAACCTTGCGGAAGTAAAGGACGCACTAGCAAATGGTGCTGATATTAATTACCAAGATACCTATGGCTGGACTGCTTTAATGTGGGCGACGTCTGAGGGATATTTACCAGTTGTAGAATTCCTTGCAGCAAACGGAGCAGATGTTAATTATCAAGATGCAAACGGGAAGACTCTTTTAATGCGTGCTGCTCAAGAACACTTAGCAGTTGTAGAATTTCTTGTAGCAAAGGGAGCGGATATTAATCATCAAGATACAAACGGCGAGACAGCTTTAACGTGGGCAGCCTTTGAAGGATGTTTGCCTGTTGTAGAGTTCCTTGTGTCAAACGGAGCTGATATTAATCACTGCAATAAAGAGGGATTGACTGTTTTATGGGAAGCAACTAGATATGGTCATTTAGCTGTTGTAGAGTTCCTCGTGACAAAGGGAGTTGATATCAATCACCAAGATGCAAGCGGAAAGAATGCCTTAATGCTGGCTCTTGATAGGGGACAGTTAGCTATCGCTGAAGTACTCATAAAGGAAGGAGTTAATGTTAATCATCAAAATAAAAGAGGAACAACGGCGTTACTATTGGCATCTAGCAATGGCTATTTGTCCATTGCTAAGCTTCTTGTAACAAAGGGGGCTGATGTTAATCATCGATGCAAAGATCGCTGGGGTGCTTTAATGCGGGCGGCCTCTGGTGGACATTTGCTTGTTGTAGAATTCCTTGTATCAAAGGGTTTTAGTGTTAATTATCAAGATACCTATGGGCGGACTGCTTTAATGAATGCGGCTTCTGGTGGGCATTTGCCTGTAGTAGAATTCCTTGTGAAAAACGAAGCTGATATTAATATCCAAGATACTAGTAGATATACTGCTTTAATGTGGGCTATTGAGGATCGTCATTTGCCTGTTGTAGAATTCCTTATGGCAAATGGAGCTGATGTTACGTACCAAAATAAAAAAGGCGAGACTGCTTTAATGCTTGCGGCTTCTAAGTGGTATTTGCCTGTAGTGGAATTCCTTGTGGTAAACGGAGCTGATGTTAATTACCAGAATAAAAAAGGAGAGACTGCTTTAATGCGGGCGGCTTGTGAGGGGCATTTGCCTGTAGTGGAATTCCTTGTGGCAAAGGGGGCTGATGCTAATCATCAAAATAAAAAAGGAGAGACTGCTTTAATGCGGGCGGCTTGTGAGGGGCATTTGCCTGTAGTGGAATTCCTTGTGGCAAACGAAGCTGATGTTAACTACCAAAATAAAAAAGCTGAGACTGCTTTAATGCGGGCGGCTTGTGAGGGGCATTTGCCTGTAGTGGAATTCCTTGTGGCAAACGGAGCTGATGTTAACTACCAAAATAAAAAAGGGGAAAGAGCTATTGACTATGCTCGTAGGTACAAAAGAAAGAATGTCATAAAATTCTTACAACCTTATGTTAAAAAGTAGCAAAAGAAATAACAAATAATAATACAAGTACGCCTATGTGTACTTGTATTATCTGAGACCCCTCAGCTTTACGAGAGGTTTGCTTGGGGCGATATCATTTCAGCTAATATTGAAGCGTATGGTTTGCCTTTTTTGCCTTGTGGGTGAACAGAGCGAATATAGGTAATCCCATTAATCACTTTGGATTTTATTTCATAGTTTCCGAGCTTTTTTGTAGTATCATACTGTGACTTTAGCTCGCCTAAAAGGGAGCAGTTCTCTAAAAAGTGGCTCTCCCAGCCTGTAGTTAAAAAAACAACCACCTTTGGCTTAAGTATTTGTATCTCTTTTTCTAATATTTTTATGCAGGCGGATCGTTGCTTGTTTATTAATGGTGGACAAGGATTTCCTAATTTAGGACTAATTTTATAGAGATTTGACCATGCAATATATTCATACCAATCATTTTCTTTTGGTTGCTCAATTGCATCAACTGTCTCTCTAATAAGTCTCCAAAAGGCTGATTTATTGATATTATACGTTTCTCCTTTTTGATTAGATAACCACCTCATTTGGTCGACTCTATTAATACATTCCTTGCTTTCTTGATTAAAAAGTTCATCAACGTTTCGAGATGTACTGTGCCATCCGTTAGTAGCCTTGCCAACAAATAAAATACGATGCTTTGACTGCTCATATCCTTCCCCCACTTGCACAAAAAAAGGATACAATTCACCTTCTACACCTTTTACACTTGATAGTAATTCTTCATATAAGGGTTTAAATTCCTGTGCATTCTCTATCATCTTTGACCTCTTTTACAGAACATACAAGACAGGTAAAAATCCCTTGTATTCATTCTTATCTTTTTTATATCAGTCGCCCATACGGAAGACTATGGATGGATCTATTGTTATATATATATGCTGATAGTATATATTTTTAGATATACGCTGTCCATCTCTTTTAATACTTCCATTACTAGGGTAGCCCTCTCAACCTTTACTAGCTGAGAAACCTCTATTCTATACAAAAAAGGCTACCCCTGTAATGGGATAGCCTGTGTCCTCTTATGAGCACAGATGATACATTCGTTGTGTGTTATCGTATGCAAGGTTTAATATTCTAAGGTTTCTTTGTAGTATTGCATTTTTTTGTATTCGCTATCACCAAGGATAATACTGTTGGGGCTGTTTACTTTTGCCGTTGAGCCGTCTTCAAATGAAACAATTAGGCTTTTAATCTTTACTTTGCTAACGTCAATGCCACTCCAAAGACTGTCAAACACAGCAAGTGACGTTACATATTTGTCTGTATAAACAGTGGCATTCGTATTAATAACTATCGACTGGCTTTTTAGCATCTTATTCTTTGCGTTAAAGGGGAGAACCTCGAGGCTCACACTTGAAATGACTTTTGAAGAAATGTTTCTATAGCCGATGGCCAAAGATGACAGTTTTTTTGCGTCATCACTTCGTTTTTCCAAGTGAGTAATAATAATGGGGCTGTTTCGTTTTTGAGCCCCTTTAGAAAGCAGGTAAATAAAATCCTCATAATCAGCTTGAAGATTCTTTTGTTCATCACGCTTTTTGTCCTCTTCAGTTGCTTCTATAATCTCTGGCTCTTCAGTTTTTATGGGTCTAAACGGATCTATGATTCTGCGTGAAAATTCATCTTGTGCTTTTATTTTTTGAGCAGTAAAGTGCAGTGTTTCATGCGGGAGTGAAAAAGGCCCACCAATCTTATATCCTAAGGAAAACCGAGCGGTGTTTGCCTGCTGCCATTTGCCGTCATACAAGTGAGTGTTTTGTTCCAAAAAGGTATACAAGACGTTAAGATATATGCCGTGCCGAATGTAGTTTTTACCAAAATTAAAGTATATATCAGTATCAATGCCAAAGGCGTTTTTCTTGTTTCTAAAGGTTACGGCGTTAAACTCTCTGCCGTTTTCGCCCATTGTATCTTCTGTCATACGCAGGTTGTAGTAGGTAAAAAAGTAGCCAGCACCAAGTCGGAAAGACAAGGATTGAAGGTTTGAAAAAATGTAGCGCATAGTAACAGAGGGAGCAAAACCAAACGAGAATGAGGGGGGAGCTTTTGAGATATTTAACTGGTGCAAGTAGAAAACGTCTCTCTTTTCAAAGGAGTTAGCAAGGTTTACCGAGAAATCTGTCTTGAAGGAAAAACCAAGCCATGAATCATACGAGCGGAAATAATCAGCTTGCACAGAAATAATCAAAGGAATATTGCTTTCGTAAAATTCGTTGCCCTCATATTTTAAGCTATGAGTGGTATAGCCAAAAGCAAAGCCACCAAACAAGTTTATCTCAGCAAAAGCGACAAATCCGCACAGTAATAATAGAAAGGAAAGATAGTTTTTTTTCATGCACTAGTATGTTACCCTTTTTTTCATATTATGGCAAGAATAATTTATTGCTTGCAACCATAATTACGAGCAGTATGAAAGAGTACCACGGAAGTCGGATGCACGTCCTGTTATTAGTCTTTTAAGCTACATAACAAAATTGTATGCAATTGTATCGGCGGTAAGTTTAATTGATCCACAAAACTTCTGCGAGCCTTGCAAAAAAACTAAAAAATCGTTATTGCTCAGGTGCTTTTTATCAACAAAAAAAGTACGTTTCAATGGCATTCCAGAAAAAAACTGCTTCTCATATTCTGCTTGCAAGGTGATTGTATTAAAGTTGCAAATAGTTGCAACCTCCTTGGTAAAATCGTGTTGCCCTTCAATGATTGCCTTAGCCAACGATTCTTTATTCAGGACGGCACCACTTTGATTTTTTTGTAGTTGCAAGAGGTTGTCTATGCTAAAAGAAGGTAAATAATGCTGGCCAATCGCAGTATCTAAGGTAAAAGAACCGACTGCAGTTCGGCGTAAAGCAACAAGGTGTCCGCAGGATTTACAAGAAGCGGCAATATCGCGAGCAAGACTTCGAATATACGTACCCTTTGAACAATGCACAAAAATATGAGCATACTCGCCTGTAAAATCAATTACTTGAATGTCAAAAATGGTAACGGTGCGGCTGGGGATTTGCGGGATTAAACCGTTCCGTGCTAAATCGCTAGCCCTTTTTCCGTTCACGTGAATTGCCGAGTACGCAGGAGGAATCTGATCAATCTCGCCCAAAAACTGATTAACGGCTGCAAGAAAGTCTTCTTTGCGAGGAAGCTTAGTTTCTTTAAATACCGTTCCCGTGTAATCCAGTGTATCTGTTTCACTGCCAAAGCGAATAATTGCCTCATATTTTTTGTCAAAATTAGTTACATGGGAGACAAGCCGTGTCAGTTTATTGATCATTACAACGAGCAAGCCATCAGCAAAGTTATCAAGCGTCCCTGTGTGGCCAACTTTTTTTGTCTCAAGGGCATTTTTAATAACGTTGAGAGACGAAAAACTCGTTAGCCCTGAAGGTTTTGCATACAAAACAAAACTATTTTTTTTCATCTTATAATCATAGCAAGAAATGGCAATTTGTAAAAGAGAAAAAGGAGTAAAACTGATTGTAGCAAAGTTGAGGGAGTTGATTTTTTTTAGTAATGCTGGTAGTCTTAGGCTATGAATCCGTTATACGCAATGTTTATTTATCCGTTGGAATTAGTTTATCATTTTATTTACAGCCTATGCTACACAATTACAGGCAATTATGGCGTTGGTCTGATTGTACTTTCGTGCCTTGCAGCAATTGGCTATCTTCCCCTTGGACGCCTTGCCGTAAAAGCTCAGCACAAAGAAAAACAACTCTCTGCCTTGCTCAAACCAAAGCTTGACAAAATCAAAGTCGAAGAAACTGACGGCTCAAAACGGCAATTACGAACGAGTAATCTATACAAAAAATATCGCTACCATCCGTTTTTAGCTATTCGCAGTGCCTTTGGCGTGATTTTACAGCTCCCTTTCTTGCTTGGTGCCTACTATATGATTAGCAATTTTACTGCCCTTGAAGGACAAAGCTTTCTATTTATCAGCGATTTAAGCAAGCCTGATGGATTACTAGGAGGTGTAAACTTTTTGCCCTTTTTAATGACGGCAATAAATATTTGCACCACGCTCATTACCCCAAAACTGAGCATAAAAGACCGCACCCAAGCCTTTATCATCGCAGGCGGATTTTTATGGCTTTTATATTCTGCCCCCAGTGCATTACTATTTTTTTGGACAACAAATAATCTCATCTTTTTTGTACAGAATTTAATTGTTAGAGTAAAAGCTAAAAACAACGAGTCTACAACACCTCCATTTAAATTAACACTCTCACGATGGAATCAAGCAATTTTAGCGACTACGGCTATTTACGGGTTGTATACAACACTTATTTATATAAAAATATATATGGAAGGCAAAGTAATAAAACCATTTATACTTAACCTTACTAGCGAGTTTATTTTAGCATATATATCTATTTGCATAACTCTTTGGGCAGTTTGGAAAATTATCATACAAACAAAAGAACATAATAAGATTTTTTTTGCAAGCATTAAAATTGCTTCTGTATTAATGCTGTGGACTCCAAGCTTATACTTTTTTAGATATCTTGTAAAAAATGATAAATTGTTGTTTATGGGTGCAATAAATTATGGACTTTATACACTTATTTTTCTGACAAACTTTTTTATCATTCTTATTTCAATTGATACAAAAAAAATAACAGCCTTTTTTGATACTATTTTTCCAAAAAAAACACATAAACCGTTTTTTACGAGCCTTGCAATACTTTTTATTCTATTCTTTTTTTATCATGTTGCGATGTTTTATAAATCTGATGCAAGCTACTTTACCGAAAGCCTTTTTACCGCATATAGTAAAATATTCCCCATAGCACTCGTGTGTTTTGGATGCATCACTTTAATTTATTATTTTCTCAATCAGTACTGGAAATATATTATAACTAGCACAGTCATTTTTAGCCTTTTTTTAAGCTTGCTAAATCTCTTTATCTTTAAGGGAAATTACGGTGCATTAGATTTAAACCTTTTATCAAATCCTGTATTTTTTACACTTAATCAGTTTGCAATGGATATGCTTGCTTTTTTTATGGCAAGCACAACTCTTGTACTGCTTTACAAATATAAGATGATAGAAAAATATAACAATGCAGCTCTTTTATTTCTTGTAACAACTATTGTTATAACAGCTTTTGCAAGCATACCTCAAAAAAAAACCACTCAAACAACAGAAATCGCTACAGATGAACAAACAGACAACTTGCTTGAACAGTATTATGGTCTCAGTAAAACAGAACCCAATGTAATCATTTTTATTTTTGACATGTTTACTGGCGGACACATGGAAGAACTGCTAGAGAGAAACCCTAACTTTTGGAATGACTTAGATGGTTTTACCTGGTATCCTGATACACTTAGTTTTGGACGAGGAACTGTTCTTTCTCTAGCAGGTATTTATGGAGGCTATAAATATGATCCCTCAAAAATTAATGAAAGAAAAAAACTTTTGCTCAATGAAATAAATATAGCATTTACTGAGCTACCTCAGAAATTTACAAGCATAAAAAGTCGAGTTTCTCTCAATAAACCTGTTTATTTTAATAATGACGATGATTTTTTCTACAAAAAAATAAATAATCCTGAAAATATTTTATTTTTTAACCCAGATACATCAAGATCTGATTTTTATAAAAATTACAAAATTAAGGATAGCCTTAAAAGTGATCTTATTCCCTATTTTCTTGTAACATCTATATTTAAATTACTCCCACACTTTTTTCGGTATTATCTCTATGATAATGGTAGATGGCAAAGGCTTATTGAAAATGCAAATATTAAAGAAAACACTTTAAATAATATTACCAATATAAAAATGTTTACTGAATTTGCTAGCATAAATAGCAACCAACCAACCCTTAAAATACATTATAATGACCTATCACATAGTCCTTGGTATTTAAAAGAAGGAATTCTTGAAATTATTGATGATCCAAATTATGACAACTTCTTTGTAAAAAAAGAAAATATCAACGGAATTAGACCAGCACACCATTACACAGAAGAACATATTATAGTTATGATAACAGAATATATTCAAAAGCTCAAAGAGCTCGGCGTATATAACAACACCCGTATTATTATGACTTCTGATCATGATCAAGCAGACAGTATAATGCTTCAACGATCACTTGGAGGTATAGTTAATGAAAAAATAAATTGGTGGGGGCATGGAGGGCAAGTATTTCCCGGAATGCCACACGGACTTTTATTATTCAAGGATTTTAATATGAAAGGAAAGCTAGAAATTTCTGATGAACTAATGACACCCGCAGATACCTATTATCTTGCACAAAAAGATATTTTTTTTGACGTTAAAGATACTGATAAATCAACCCGCTACCATTATGATGGTTCTTTTCATAGACCAGAACACCTTGAAAATAAATTTCTCTACAAAAAATATGCTATTGAAGGAACTATGTTCAAAAAAGAAAATTGGAAATTTGTTGACGAAGTAAAGTAAGCTCACTACATGGCAACTCATTGATTTTTTTTAGTAATGCTGATAGGCTTAGGCTATGAATCCGTTATACGCAATGTTTATTTATCCGTTGGAGTTAGTTTATCATTTTGTTTACAGCACTCTATAACTAATTTTAAAGTTCTTGACATACAAGAGTTTATGTCGTGATTTTATAGTCCCTACGGGAATCGAACCCGTCTTTGCGCCGTGAGAGGGCACCGTCCTAGCCGATAGACGAAGGGACCAAGTATCTTCTGCAAAAAACTGTTCCTTATTATATTTTATTTGTATTTTCGTGTCAACGCCTCTATTCCTATTAAATCTCCATATAAATGCTAAAATATAATATCACAGAAAAGAAATCTGATTTAATCTATAAACATATCCCTCGTAGATTCTTGACTAGTTCAAGCATTGCTTTTCTTTACTAATTCTACTCTTTCTCATACCACATTTTATTTATTTTTCATTAAGTGGTACAGCCCCTAAATTAATACCATGTCTACTCAAATAATAAAAATATGAAACACTCTCCTATTTTCCTCCTTGAAGACAGTCAATATCTATATAAAGTCATTCTTCATTTTTTTGTTGACATTTGAGATGACAAGTAGTATGTTCAATCCAAGTGAAATTATCACAAAATAAAGTTTTGCAAGGGGTTTTTATGAAAAAAAGTCTAAAAATGGGGCTTTTAGCCTTACTTCTTTTAGCTTTCGTATCTTTTTTTATTACTTGTAGCAATATTACACAAGGAAGTGTTCCTGTGCCGCTGAGTGTAGTTGGAACGTGGAAGGGAGAAAATGATACGGGGAATTTTCGATTTTTCTTTGGAGAAAATGATTTTGAGTATGGTGGAATTAACCAAAAAGACGGAAAATTTGAACCATATTTCAAAGGCTCATATACAATAAGTAATGTAAACGTTTTGCTGACCATAAAAGAATACCTTTTCAATTATGAGGAATGGCGCTCTTTCAAAAGTAGTCCCCAGCAAACAATCACCGTGGTAAAAAATGCAATAGTTATCTCCGAAGGCATCACTATTGAAGAAGATGGCGATATGAATTTTATTTATAGAGCATCATATACAAAAGAATAAATTTCTAAATCCGCAACTGGTGACCTAAAAATTCACAGGCATCAGTTGCACTCTTAGCCAGCGTGTCTTTGCAATCTGAATCGTCAATCATCGTTTCTTGACAAAAGACTTTAAGGCTTGTACAATGCCGTATGACAAAAAAAACTATCTTTTTTATAGGACTTTTTTCAAGCCTCTATTTTTCAAGCTTTTCACAAACACTCTTACAGCCTGATATTTACCAAAAAGTTGTTCAAAATGTTTTTGAGGTTGTAGTCCTAAAAGAAGAGACTGATAATCTAACTTACGAAAAACCTTTACCCTTACAATTTATTCCCTTTTCAATCCGCAATGATAAATATCTTTCTATTGGAACGGCCTTTTTACTCAAAGATGGACAATTCTACTCAGCAGCTCATGTTTTTAATATTCACACGGAATCCCTCTACAAAGACTATTTTTTACGAGACACAAATGGAACAGTCTACAAAATTGATTTATTCACACAATTTTCTGTAGCACGGGATTTTGTTGTATTCACCGCCGAGGGATTTACCTTTACGCAAGGGCAGGGGTTGGTTTTGCAAGAACGATTTGAAATCAATACCGAGGTGTTTAGTGCAGGAAATGCACTGGGGGAAGGAATTGTCATTCGTAATGGAATTTTGACAAGTCAAACATTTGAAAGCGAAAATGGCGAGTGGAAGTGGCTTCGTTTTTCGGCAGCAGCAAGCCCTGGAAACTCAGGCGGCCCTTTAATTAATAAGCGAGGAGAAGTGCTTGGCATAATCACGATGAAAAGCCAAAACGAGAACCTAAACTACGCACTGCCAATCAACGAGATGCAAACTGCACCTAAAAACACAGGCACCATTCATCAGCTTGTAGCGTACTCAATTCCAAATATTCAACGCGAAAATGAAAACGGCTCTTTTGATTATGAAATAACCTTGCCTTTGAATTATAAAAAAGTTCAACAGATTTGTGCAAAGGCGTATAAGAATTTTACAAAAAATTTGATTGCAAATATGAGTAAAAAATATGGGCTAACTTCTCCGCAAGGATTTACAAAGGCAAACGGTTCTACAGAAATTATGTTCGATTATTACGTGCCACGGTTTCCCTGCGTAATTGTATTAAGCGAAAACAAAAAGTGGAGCTTATATTCACCCAAAGAAGTGCAAGAACATAAATTACCTGAGAATGGGATGGTGCAATACGGTGACATGATTGGGCTTTCATTTGGCTTAATCACAAAGCCTGATAGCATTCCGTATGCTGATTTTATTACATCGCCCAAACAATATATGGATTATTTTTTGAGTGCTTCACGCATGTATCGAACAATTGGAAGCGAGTCAATTACCATAACTTCTTACGGCGAGCCAAGCATAACAGCGACGCACACAGATGCTTTTGAAAGACAATGGTTTGTAAATTATTGGCAGCTTGATTTTACCGATGCAATGACGATTACCTACGCTCTGCCCATGCCACAAGGACTTTTTATTATAACCAAAACAGCACAAACCTCTGATATATTAAATGGACATAATCATGACATAGCCTTTCTAACTGACTTTGTATACGGTGGTTATATTACAACAATTAAACACTGGAATGATTTTTTTTCACTTGACAAATCTGTATATCCCTTATATGAGCCTTTTGCAAGCATGAAATATAAAGCAAATGATACACAAATTTATTTTGAAACAAAGGATTTTTCTCAAACAGTGCCACAGCAACTTATAAAAACCGACAAGGATACAACACTTGCATTTGGTTTGGCATATTTTTTTGAAAAAAAACACCTCAAAAACGAGGTTCGCTATTTTACTCTTTTTACAAAGCCTGCACGAGATGATTACAAGTCCATTTCCTTACACAAAACAATCAAACCCATCACGGATGAGAATAAAAAACTTAATGAATCGTGGGATGAACAGGTGAACAAAAAATATCCGTATGAAGGAAAGCCCTTTATGCAGAATAATTATACCTACTTCCGTGAAATTCTAACCGATACAACCAAAGATACAAAAAGTCTCTACGGAATAGTTGCTATTTTATACGGCAAGGAAAAAGAAGATGCCGTTATTGATTTTGCCGCTCAAGCAAAGCAATACTTAAAAATTATTAAAAAGTAAGACCGCACAAAATTCTCCACTTATAGAAAGTCTTTTACTAGACAAAAAGCATAAAAGCGTCAAAATAACTGAATATTGACTTGTTTATATTACGGTAAATCGCTATAATTATTTTTTAAAATCAAAATATGGAGTATTTTTATGAAATTGAAAATAGCATTACTCAGCATATTAGTGTTAATGAGTACAAATTTTTTTGCCTATGATAATTTTAATTCATCAATAATATCAACACCGATGCCAACGTTAAAAACATTTCCACTCTTACGAGAGCAACTGGGAATAGAAAAAAATGCTCTACCAAATCCTTTTGGCGTTTCAGTAATTTATAACTTTACAGAAGAAAACTATAATATTAAATCCTTTAAGGGAGAAGGAGGAGATAAACTTCAAGGAGTACTTGGAGAAGGATTACAACCGTGGGCGATTTCAAAGGGAACAATAAAAGTTCAAAGCCATGCCGTCGGTGCAAAGGTTGATTTAAATTTACTTCCATTCTTGCAACTTTTTGCCTTAGGATCATATATTACAATGAACCAAGAAACAGATATAGGAACAGCAACTGTAACAGCATCACTAACACTACCTCCAATATTGGGAGGAGACACTATAAAATTTCCCATAGATCATCACGTCGGTGCGCTAAAAAATGTACTTCACGGCTGGGTTGGTATGGGAGGAGCAATCCTTTCGTATGGATATAAAGGATTTTTCATATCAGCAATGATTTCTGGTGGCTATGTTAATTTAGATGATAAAATAAATGGCGTTACAGGCTTTGTTCAAAAACCAATTATGTATATTGCACCACGAATTGGCTATAACCGAGGACGACTAACAGTACATGCTGGCGTACAATATGTTGAACTTTTTGGTGCGACAAAAGGCAAGGACTTAAGCACCCTTACAAAGGGATTAGTTAAATCATATGAAGTCGAAATAGAAAAATTTCCTGTAAACTTTTTAGCAGGAATTCAGTTCATGTTCATGAGGGAATTTGGTATTTCAGCTGAATATGTAGGAAGCCCTGACAGCAACGGCATAAATATTGAAGCCGTATTCCGATTCTAGTTTTAAGCACAAAAGGGGATTGAGGACAATAATCTTAGTTGACTGGATATTCATACGATTTTCCATTTTTTGTAAAAAGATATTTTTCTTTTGTTCTGTCAACAGAAAGATCTGATTTGACAAGAGTTGCAAGATTTATTTTTCCGCCACCATTGGGAAGATCGAGGGCAAATTGAGGCAGAGACAAGCCACTCAGCTCCGTTGAAAGATTTTGATACAAAGAAAGAGCCTCGTCAAGCGGAGCCCGAAAGTGCGAAATCCCTCGTGCTAAATCACACTGAAACAAATATCCTGCTTTTATACCAATCTTTGTAAGCTGCGTAAAAAGTTTTTTTAGAGTTTCGACATTGTCATTCACGTTTTTCAAAAGCACCGTCTGACTGTGAATAGGAATGCCTGCGTTGAGAATATTTTCAAAACACTCAATTGTTTTTGCCGAAAGCTCTGCAGGGTGATTTATATGCGGAATAAGCCATATCGGTTTATTTTTTTGCAAAAATTTGAGTAATTTTTTTGTAAGTCGCTCTGGAAGAAAGGTTGGAGCACGTGTACAAATCCGAATAAGCAAATCTTTTTTTGCCGCTCGAAGCTGGCTAATCAAATGCATAATCTGCGAATCAGAAGCAAAAAGCACATCCCCGCCAGAAAGCAAAATTTCATCAATATGCGGATGCAGCTTAATATAATCACACGCCTTTTTTATATCATCATCACGTATAAATCCTTCCCTTAAAGCAAGATAGTCTTTTCTAAAACAATAACGGCAATGAGCAAAACACAATCCATTGGCAATCAGCAAAACTCTATTTTTGTATTGATGGATGAGCCGTGGTGACTTTTTGTAGTGTTCCCCTCCAAGCGGATCGCGCAGCTCATCAGAAAAAATGTTTTCCTCACTGGCAGCTGGAATGACTTGGGCTTGTAGTGCATAAAAATCAGCAAGGCGATTTTCTTTCCAAAGATTTTTCATAACCTGCAAATAATGCGTGGTAATGGCCGTACCAAAAGGGGATGTTTTTTCTGCGACGAGAGCCTCGTTATTTTTAAGAGACAAAAAATGCGGTAAATTGGAGTTTTTATAAAAATTAATTTGTTTTTGCCAAGCAGTTTTTTTTTCAAAAATCATAATTTGTGTGCCTTGTTAAATCAAGATATACAGTGCTTTAAGATGTGGAACATATAAAGGCGAAGATCTCATTGTAACCATCATAGTAAAAACATACAAAAGAGTATAGCAGCTAGAGAAAAATTTTCTACGACGTGATATAAATTTGTGGTTTTTCATCTTCAAGGCGGACACTGGCATTCATTCCGTAAGCTTTTTTTATATTTTCGCTTGTAATTACATCGCGGGGAGAGCCAAAAGCAAAAATAGACTGATTAAGTAAAATCATAATTTTATCAGCATAGCGACTAGCAAGATTTATATCGTGGCATGAAACAAGAATTCCCTTGGTTTCCGATAATTCTTTCAAAAGATTCATAATCTCATATTGAAAATGAATATCAAGCGCAACAAAAGGCTCATCGAGTATGAGAAAGTCAGAATTTTGAACAAGCATGCGAGCAAGGACTGTTCGCTGAAACTCGCCTCCAGAAATACACGATATTTTTTGATCTTTTAACTCTTGCAAATTCAGTCTAGTCAAAGCGTTATCAATCAAGGCATCTGCATTTTCATTTGTGCTATGCGAAAAAAAACCAAGCTCAACAAAATGCTGAACAGAATATGGCCACACACAAAATTCTTGCTGCGCAACAAAGGCTCGGATTTTAGCCAGTTCACGAAAACTATATTCCTGAATTGGCTTATTGTCATAAAAAACAGGGCATTTTTTTTCATGCGAATGTGGTTTTTGCAAGCCCGTTACAATACGAAGCAATGTTGACTTTCCGCAACCATTTTTTCCAAGAACGACAACGAGTTCGTTTCTGTCAAGAGAAAAGTTAATATCGTGTAAAATTTGCTTGCTGTCATAATATGCTGATAAATTTTTAACATGGAGCATGTAATCTGTGCCTCAAAATAGCTGCTAATAATAATTTTTGCCAGCCACGAACGGCTGTTCTCAGAATTATAATTTTTTTTCTCCTTGATAACAATCCTTTTTTCACTTTATTTAGAGGGCACAATATTTTATGCTTTATATTATGAAATCCACTTAACTCACGTGCCGTTGATGACGATAAGAAAGGGTAAATCTTTATGAATTTGCACCAAGGAGTCGTTATGCTTATTGAATTAAAAGTGCCTTTAACTAACTTAAAGAACGAAGTTTTAGAAGTTTGGGGGCGGCTTTGACTCAACTGAAATTGAAGAAAAAATAACGCAAAAAGAAGCACTCACGCTTGAAAATAATTTTTGGGATACTCCTTCGGCGGCAGAAAAAATTTTGGGTGAAATTAAATCGCTTAAGAATAGGATTTATCCTTGGAAAAAAATCATTGCTGAACTTGAAGACGCACAAACACTTTTGGAGCTTGCACTTGAGACAAACGACGAATCGCTAGAAGACGAAATTAAAACTCAATTTGACGCAATAAAAAAAGAATATGAACATTTACAGATTTTAACGCTTTTATCAGATGAGGTTGACAAAAATAATGCATTTTTAACCATTCATGCAGGAGCGGGCGGAACGGAGTCGTGTGATTGGGCAAGCATGCTTTTTAGAATGTATTGTCGCTGGGCAGAGCGTAACGGTTTTAAGGCTCAAGTTGTCGATATGCTGGAGGCAGAAGGCGGCATAAAATCCGTAACAGTCGAAATTACGGGCGATTATGTTTTTGGCTACTTAAAAGGCGAGGCGGGTGTTCATCGCTTAGTTCGCATTAGTCCTTTTGATTCAAATGCTCGCAGACACACCTCCTTTACCTCCGTCTATGTTTTTCCTGTGTTGGATGATTCGATTGAAGTTGATATTAAGCCTGAGGATTTGCGCGTTGATACGTATCGTGCAGGCGGAGCTGGTGGCCAGCACGTAAACAAAACGGACTCTGCGGTGCGTTTTACCCATATTCCCACAGGAATTGTCGTTGCCTGTCAAACAGAACGAAGCCAAATTATGAACAGGGCGACTGCAATGAGCATGCTTAAAGCACGACTGTATGAGCATTATCGCCAAGAAAAAGAAAAAGAGAACGCAAAGTTTGCACAAGAGAAAAAAGATATTTCGTGGGGCAATCAAATTCGCTCATACGTTTTTCAGCCCTACACAATGGTAAAAGATCATCGTACCAAGCATGAATCTGGCAATATTCAAGCGGTTATGGATGGTGATATTGATTCATTTATAGAAACTTTTTTGTCAATCAAATGGCAAAATACAGGAGTCTCAAAGTAGCGTGAAAAAAATTGTAGTTTTTTTTAGTATTTCTATTTTGTTCTCTCAACTTGCATTTTGTGTAAAATGGAGCATCAGTGCCACAGCCTTTGAAGGAAAGGCGTCTTCAATTGACAGAAAAAGCAAGGTTTCGCAGTCAACCAGCAAATCCGTAAATGAGTTGCTTCCCGCCCTCGTTCTTAATGAGCTACAGGTAAACGGAACGCGTCTTATTACGAGCGACGAAGCGGTAACTCGCCTATTGCACGCATTATCACTTGAAAGGCAAACGCTTTTTGAGGATTTGTCAAAAAAAATTGCTGAGCGTGACAATGTTTTATTTTCAGCAACAAGCACTTCTGACTTTAAATCAAAAATTAAAACAGCGGAAAAAGAAATCGAAAAGGTTCGAAAGGCTTTACAAAAAAACATCAATTACATGAATAAGCCAATTGAAACACTCCGTCTTGCCTTAAAAGACAAATCACGACCTGAGTTTTCTTTCACGGCAGGAAATTTTACAACAAGCGTAACAAATCGAGCAGTTGATACAAAAAGCCTTGAAGCGGATGAGTGGACATTGCAGCCTGGGGAGGTTTTGCCCATAACACTGTGGAAATATGATAACGCATTGTTATTTGAAAAGCAAAAAGAAACTGAGAATAACACAGCATTTCAAAAACGTGTTTTGGACGAAGGGCTTTCATGTATTATTTCAGGTTCATTTTTTGTTCGCGATGACTTTATTCACGTCAAAACTCGTGCGGATTTTTTCCCTCGTAAACCAGGAGAAGACGGCGTATTTATTGAGATAAGCGATGTTGGGTCTATCCAAAATTTACCAGACTTAGCACGCTCTATTGCATTTAGAATGATGCCAAGCATTATGAACATTAAACCAATTGAGCTTAATTTTAACATTAGTCCGCCTGAAGTAAACAATCGCTTGCGAATCGCCATAGACGGAATTATCCTGCAGGTTCAAGACAACAAAACAATGATTTCGCCAGGGGAGCATATTATCACTATTTCTGCAGATGGATACAAAAGCGAAGAAACGTGGTTCCACTTTACTGGCAACGATGCCTATAAAATAAGTGTTGATTTACAGCCTGAAACTCACATTGCGTTGAACGTTAATGCCCTAAAAACAGAAGGGAAATTCTATTTTAACGCCTTGTCCGAAGACATACAAAACAAGAGGGGTGTTCTACCGAGTAACACTGTTTTGGGGCAATTCATTGCTGATAACGGCGTAAGCACTTATTTTGTTTCCGAAATTGACAGTGAAATAGAAAGCGGCAATTTAACTGGGGATTTAAAGCCTCTTAATACAAGCATAAAAGATGAAATCGAGAAAAAAAGAAAGGTCATGTACGGCTCATATTCCGCTCTGATGTTATCGCTGCCCCTGCTCTTCCTTTCAATCGGAACGGCAGAAAGTTCCTGGAAGCCGGAGGATAGAAAGTTATGGGAGCTGGTTAAGTGGTCATCCATTGGTTTGACAACAGCTTTGGGCGTTAATTTTATTAGTCAGCTGATCGTGTACTTGGTAACAGCAAATAAATTTGTTCCAGCTCAAGTAAAAATGCAGGATGCGAGCTCTATAACAGAAAGAAAAGCAAAACGAGTAAAAAAAGAACGAGTGCAGGCTCCTAAGAAAGAAAAAAAACCTAAAACAAAGCCCGCAAAAAAGGCGACTGCAGAAGAGGAAGCAGAGCCACAAGCGGAAGAAAGCACAGACGGAATACTCTTGGTTTTACCACCAGATACAAAGATTGAGTAAGATTTACTAGATAGTGGAGAAATTATGGCGTTAATTGATTTTACAAAAAAACTAAAAAATATTTTTGGGCAGGCAAATAAAATTGATGAGGATTTTTTTGATGCCCTGCAGGATTTACTCGTTGAAGGTGATTTAGGGGCAAAAACAGCCTTTGAATTTATTGAGACGCTTCAAAAAAATTGCAAAGAAAAAAAACTCACTGAGCAGACTGATATTACAAACGAGCTAAAAACAATCATGCTTTCAACAATACAAGAAGCAACGCTTACACCCGAGAAAGAAAAAACAAATGTTTTTATGGTGCTTGGTGTAAATGGCGTTGGAAAAACAACATGCATCGCAAAAATGGCAAAGTATTACACGTCACAAAACACTCAAAATATTTGTATTGCCGCCGCCGATACCTTTCGAGCAGCCGCGATTGACCAGTTGCAAATTCATGCAAAAAATTTAGGGGTTCGAGTTGTCGCACATCAGCACGGCTCAGATCCGAGTGCGGTTGTTTTTGATGCCTGCGAGGCGATTACGGCACAAGGGGGCGGGCTTGTCTTGGTAGACACGGCAGGGCGATTGCATAATAAGGAAAATCTTCTGCGTGAATTGCAAAAAATCGACAGAATTGCAGCCTCAAAAGCGAGCGATCAGTGTTACAAAAAAATCCTTGTTTTGGATTGCACGACAGGGCAAAACGCCTTACGACAAGCAGAAGTATTTCACGAAGCAGTAAAACTTGATGGCATCATTTTAACAAAATATGACTCAACAGCAAAAGGCGGCATTGCCTGTGCCTTAGGCAAGGAATTTAATTTGCCAATTCTTTTTGTTGGTAGCGGAGAAAAATATTCAGACTTTTCACCATTTTCAGCGGAGGCCTATGTGGATGATTTTTTTTCAACGTAACATGAGAATACTCAAAACTTTGAAAAAACACTTTATTATCATTCTCATTTTATGCTACATTGCATACGGATATTCAATTTCCGAAGAAACGTCTTTTCTTGATGCAAAAAAAATGTTGCGAATGCACCGTTTTGAAGAAGAAGTTTTACAAGTAAGTCGTTATCACGGAGGATTTACAGGATTAACCCGTGCATCCGACTTGCGTTTTTCTGAAAAAAAGTTCGACAATATGCAACGCGTTGAAAAAGAAATTTCATGGGTAAAAAAAGAATCAATTGAGCTTGCAAAAGAAATTTCGTATACCTATTTTCAAGAAGAAACAATCCCACAAAAAAAAGAAGAAATTTCCTACATCGATAAGCAATACATCGAGGTGGAGTATAATGCAAAAAATAGCCCCATTTCTGAAACGATTTTGATGCTCACAGAGGATCAGACAGTTCCTGAAAAATCAAGCGAGGAACATTTTGTTTCGAGTATTTCTTGGGTCTATGATGAGAAAAATCGGATTATCAAAGAAAGCTTCAGGGACTCAACAGGCAAACAAGAGCGAAAAGAATACACCTATACAAAAAAGGCTGACGCGCCTAATATGAAAATTTTTGAAAATGACTTTTTGATTTTTATGCGTGTGTATGAGTCAAATGAAAATAGAAAAGATTCAATTTATTTTGAAGACGGCTACTCGGTTCAAGCCTTATACAAAGATGGGCGCAAAGTGTCAGAAGCATTTTTATTCAATGATGAAATCATCAGAATAACAGAGGTGCAAGATACGGAAAACACAGAAAAATCGGCAGGAGGATTATTGCCACAAAGCCAAATTGTAAAGCCACTTGAACCTGCCGTTCCGCAACGAAAAGATGCTCCAACTGTGCCAACTCCTGCAACGGAAACGCCATTACCACTTATTGAAGAGCAAAACGAATATATTTTTAACGAGTAATCAGTTATTAATGTAAAAAAATAAAGAATTGAAAAAAAACACTGACTTTTCTTTTTTTTTTTTGTATACTTTGCCCATGATATTTGATTTAAGTGGACAGTGGAAATTATATCCAAAAAACATTACTGATGTTCCTGCTTCATACAAAAGCAAGCTAAAAAATCCTGTCGTTATGGACTTCCCTGGGGATGTTCATTCAGCCCTCATTGCGAATAATATTATTCCAGACCCCTACTACGGAAAAAATGAGCTTGATATTCAGTGGGTTGGGCAAATTGATTGGGTTGCAGAAAAAGAAGCGTTTGTGCCAAAAACTTTTTTGGCAGGTAAGCAATATATCGTTCTTGAAATGGCTGACACCTTTGTCGAGGTTTTTATCAATGATAAAAGCGTCGGTGCGTGTGATAATATGTTTGATTTATGGCGATTTGAAATTTCAAGTCAACTGGCCTCGTCAAAAAATATCGTTAAATTTGTTTTTTCTTCCGCGGAAAAAAAAGCGATTGAAAAAGCCAAATCCCTCCCCTATCCAATTCCTTTTTCTGAATATCCCGTTTTTTCACCGCATCGTAATTTGGTGCGAAAGACGCAATGCCATGCAGGCTGGGATTGGGGACCATGTATTATGGCCTTTGGCGTTTATGGCTCTTTGTACTTTGAGCAATCCGCTAAAGGATTTGTCAACTATATTTTAGCAACGACGACTAAGGTCTCTGAAAATGAGTGGGATCTTGACGTTTCTTTTACCTATCGTGCAGTTTTGCCAGCCCCTCGGACAGTTACAATCACCTTAACAGGCAAGGGCATTGAAGAAACAACCGCCTCTTTTAAAGTTCAGCTGGTAAAGGGTGAAAATCAATTTTCAAAAAAAATGCGAGTAAAAAATCCTGAAATTTGGCAAACAGCCGACACTCTTGAAGGCGAAAATGAGCTGTATAAACTAACCGTAACGGTTGGCTCTGAAGCAAAGACAAAAAAAATTGCCTTTAGAACGCTCGAAGTTGTCTCCCAAGAAGACGAAGCGGGAAAATCACTGTATTTCAAGGTAAATGGACGGCCTTTTTTTGCCAAGGGTTCAAACTGGATTCCCTGCGATGCGTTGCCAAGCCGTCAAACGCCAGAAAAATATGAAAGCCTTTTGCGATCCATGGTTGAAGCGAATATGAACTGCGTGCGCATTTGGGGTGGCGGTCAGTATGAAAAAGAGATTTTTTATGAATTGTGCGACCGCTTGGGAATTTTAATTTGGCATGACTGCATGTTTGCCTGCTCCTTGTATCCAGCCGACAAGGAATTCCTTGAAAGCGTACGAAAAGAAATCCACCACCAAATTTTACGATTACAAAGCCATCCGTCAATAGCACTTTGGTGCGGAAACAACGAAGACTTGGGAGCTCTCACGTGGTACCCTGAGTCAATTAAAAACCGCGATCGCTATCTTATTGATTATGATAGACTTAACGAAGGCGTTCTTGCAAAAGAAATTGCCCAGCTCGATCCATCTCGCACATGGTGGCCAAGCTCTCCGTCAGCAGGACCCAATGATTTTTCTGACAATTGGCACTCCGATGGCCGTGGCGATATGCATTACTGGACGGTTTGGCATGAAGGAAAAAGCTTTGACGCGTATCTTGATATTCGTCCTCGCTTTGTCTCAGAGTTTGGCTATCAATCGTTTCCCTCAATTGAAGGAATTGAGTCGTACGCCGATAAGTCCCAAATGAATTTAACCAGTCCCGTTATGGAATTTCATCAGCGAAATCCACGCGGAAACTCAATAATTCTTGAAAATTTTTCACGCTATTTTAGATTTCCAAACTCTTTTGAGTCAATGATTTACTTAAGCCAAGTTCAGCAAGCCCTTGCAATAAAAACGGCAGTTGAGTACTGGCGAAGCCTGCGTCCTCATTGCATGGGTGCTATCATCTGGCAACTCAATGACGTGTGGCCTGTTGCATCATGGTCATCAATTGAATATTCTGGCAAATGGAAGCTATTACACTATGCCACAAAGGATTTTTACGCACCGTTTGCTGTTTTTTCCTATAAAAAAGATGGAAAAGTTCATATCAATGTTGTAAATGACTGTGCAAGTAAAAAATCTTGTTCTGTAAATATGCGTTTAATTGATTTTGCAGGAACTGTAGTGAAGTCCGAAATAAAAAAGCTGACTGTGGCATCTGACAGTGTTGAGTCCTTTTTGTATGAAGAAGATTTTTCAACGGATGTTTTTTTGCACCTCCAATTACTCGATGAGAAAAATGAGGTTTGTTTTGAAAATCAACTTTTTTCTTCCTATTATAAAGAAAGCAATTTGAAAAAACCTCAAATTGAATGTGACCTTGCTCAAATTAATGCACAAGAATATGAACTTACGTTGAAGTCAAAAGCCCCTGCTTTTTTTGTCTCTCTTGATCTTCCCTGCGGCGGAGGTACTTTTAGCAAAAATATGTTTACGCTTTTGCCCAATGAGCCAAAGAAAATCAATTTTGTACAAAGTAAAATTGAGTCTTGTGCTGATTCAAAGAAAATTGCATTACCGTATATAAAAAAAGAGCTTAAGGTTGTATCATTAGCGGACAGCTATATTTCTTAATATTTTAGTCGCTACTTACAACTAAAATTCATGCTAAACAGTGGAGAAGTCTATGCACAAATCATATTTTGGTTCTGTTTTATTGTTCCTAGCTTCTATTATTTGGGGACTTGCATACATCCCTACACGATTTTTAGGAGAGCAGGGATTCGGTGTTTTTTTTGAACTTTTATGGCGTTTTTCAATTCCTGTAGTTATTTTAGGTCTTGTCTTTTTTAACACAATAAAAAAAATGACTTTTGAGCAAAAAAAATATAGTATTCTAGCAGGCTTGGTTCTTTTTATTGGACTTTTTTGTGCCGTACAAGGCTTACGAATTGTTTCATCGCCAACGGTTGGATTTTTTCTTTTATCATTGAACACAATACTCATCCCTATTTATTTTTTAGTTAGACACAAGAAAAACCCATCTGTAATTGTTTTAAGCGCCTCAGTTGGAGCATTGATTGGCTCCATTTTGATGGCGTGGGGAGATCCTCGCGTTCCACCAAATTTTGGCACGCTTTTATGCTTCCTTTCAACCATTGCATTTTCAGCCTACATTGTAATTTCATCTGCCGTTGTCAAAGACGCACAGCCCGTAGGAATTCTTTTTTTTCACTGCGTCTCATTTGTTATAATTTGTATCCCGCTTTTTTTAATTTTTGAACTGAAAGCAATGCAGAATATTCCACTTGCCGCATGGAATAATCCATACTTATGGATTGCAGTTTTTTTTCAAGGACTTTGTTCTGGGACAATTGCCTACCTACTCTTTTTTTGGGGAATGCGTTTTACCATTCCTGCCGCAGCCGCAATAATTCTTGCTATGCAAAGTGTTATAGGAGCATTCGCAGAGTTTATTTTATTTGGCGTTCGACTCATGCCATTAACATTACTGGGATGCATTTTAATTTTTACATCAACGCTGCTTGTATCAGTTTTTCCAGAAAAATGGGATAAAAAAGTACGTGAATGAGATAACCTTTGATACTTTAACAGTCAAAATTTTACTCTTTTTTTTATCCTTTTGTGCTTTTTTTATCTTGCTAAAAAACCGTAAGTCCTACTCAATTTTTCAACTTATTAGTGCAGCTTTATTATTCCTCTTATTTTTAAGCAGATTTTTTATCAACGCTTTTTTTTTACAGGACATTTTTTTCGATAAAATTCCTTTATTAGAAAAAAATTTTACGCTCATAAGCTTTTTGCTTTTTGCACTTTTTTTAATTGGAAAAAGCACAAAGGTTGATGAAGTTGACTCTGCCATAGAAGCTGATGAGTTAGACGTGAAAACTTTATACCAAAACAGCCTTTTTACTGCAGTACACGATTTTTTATTGTACGCTTCTGATTCCTTTGGAAAAAATAACGATTTGCTAAATTTTTTGGAATTTGCAAATAACACGCTTATCAGAGAAACTATCGCTGACGGTGGCATGTTTTTGCTTGTCAATGACTTAGAAAATCAAATTGCGGTTAAAGCATTATCGGGTAATTTTCCTCCCCCATTCCGCTTACCTGACAATATTCCCTGCCAGCCATCACGCATTGAAACCTACCTTCGATTTGCAAAATTCTCGCTTGACGAAAATATTTTTGGTAAAATTATTTCAAAAGGAGAGCCTGAACTAATTATTGATCCTTCTTCCGATAGCCGAATTTTTGAAAACGGCAGCGAAACTTTTATTAAATGCGGAAGTTATATTTTTATTCCTATAAAAAATCACGAGGTCTCAATTGCCCTAATTGCCTTAGCTCGAAAATCAACCTCAACTCCCTTTTCGCAAAAGGATTTTGAAGTAGCAAATTTTCTAGCAACATTAGTAAGCATGACGCTGAAAAATATCTACTCCTTCTATGAGTTTATTGAGTATGCAGAATTAAACCGTGAAATTGAAATAGCATGTATGCGCCGAGAAAAAATGCTAACAAAGTCGCTCAATACATTCAACACATTTTCAATTGGATTTCTTTTTAATCAAACCGAAAATGCATGCACCGACTACCATGAAGCACTTTTTAGCAAAAAAGATAAAGTAGTTTTTATGTGCATGGATGTTGAAGCCAATGGATTTAAATCCCTTGAAACAATGGTTGCAATTCGCTCCTTATTTCATTTGATAACAAATACCTCTCAAAATCCTTCTATAATGATTGAATGGATTAATCGAAGCATCTCAACAAAGCTGTTTAAAAGCTCCAAAATCAACTTAAGCGTCATCTTGTTCAATCCTGAGACAAATACCATTCAATGCTCCCAAGCAGGAAATATCCCCGTTTACCTGATCAGAAAAGGCGTCGTTACAAAGTTGACAGAAAGCGGACTCTCAGTGGGAAATGATGCGAACACCAAGTATGTTTTGACAGAACAAAAGCTCAAAAAAGGTGATATCATTTGCATGTTTAGCGATGGAATTCTCAATACGATTAATTCAACAAAAAAATCCTACACCGAGGAAGAATTATTGCTGACGATTATTGAAGATAAGTTACACACAGCGCAAGAAATTACAACAAAAGCAAAATTACACATACGCACAATTGAAGGCATTACACCGCGATATGAAGATCAAACCTTATTTGTTTTAAAATCAAACTAGGATTTTTAGATTTATGGGATTTTATGGTATTGACACCAATCTTTTTGATAATTACAATGAAACTCAATTATATTTTGGAGGCTTTATGAAAAAAAAAGTTCTTATTGTTTTAGTTGCATTGATGCTTTGTTGCAGTACAAACATTTTTGCTTTTGGAATTGGTGTACAAGGTGGATTTAGTTTTCCTAACCTTGGAAGTTTAGATATTACATTTAAGCTTGATTCTATACCTCTTATTTTTACGGCAAGTGCTTATATGGGAAATACATTTTCGTTAGGTATTACCGCAGATTACTGGTTTTTTAACAGCCAAATTACAGGCCCTCTTTACTGGTTTGTTGGGGTTGGCGCAGGAGCGAGCTTCGCCATTGGAGATATTTTTGGAGCAAACATCGTAGCTCGAGTACCAATTGGCTTAAACATGTATTTTTTGAATAATACAATTGAACCATATATTCAGGTTCTTCCTGGTATTGGAGTACAAGTTGCACCAAAGGTGGGTGTAGGATTTGCTTTAGACGCAAATATTGGCATCCGATTCTGGATTCCAGCAAAAACGCTTCAAGCGAGTAAAGCAAGTAGCTAAATTTACTTTACATAATTTTATAGTCGAAAGGATTCATATTTTTATAAATCTTTTCGACGCAATCTTTTTTATCTAATCACTAAAAATCTTCTGCATCTTGATTTTCCTTTTTTTTTCAGTTAAAATCAATTCATGAAATTACAACGAACTCACTCATGTGGGGAATTAACAAAAAACAATAGCAAACAAACAATTATTTTAAATGGATGGATTTTTCGTCTTCGCGAGCATGGAGGAATTATTTTTATAAATTTGCGTGATCGATATGGAATTACACAAGTTGTGATTGATTCTGACTCGCCTGCAAATCTTTCTGAGCTTGCAAAAGACCTTAAAATGGAGTTTTGCATTGCCGTCGCGGGATTTGTTCGGTGCCGTCCTGACTCCATGATAAACAAAGATATGCCAACGGGTGAAGTTGAGCTCGTCGCTCAAAAAATTGAAATTCTGAATAAATGCGAAACACTTCCTTTTATGATCGATGAGGTTGCAAAAGATGGAACGCCTGTCATTCCAAATGAAGATTTACGCCTGAAATATCGCTATTTAGACCTGCGATCCGCTTCAATGCAACATCACATAGCCTTGCGTTCTAAAGTAACACTTGCAGTGCGAAATTTTTTATCTGAAAACGGTTTTTACGAAATTGAAACCCCGACCTTTATAAAATCAACTCCCGAGGGAGCTCGTGATTATCTTGTGCCTTCTCGATTGTATCCAGGTCAGTTTTATGCCCTGCCACAGTCGCCTCAATTGTACAAGCAAATCCTTATGGTTGGCGGATTTGATAAATATTTCCAGATTGCACGCTGCTACCGCGATGAGGATGCACGAGGGGATCGTCAGCCTGAGTTTACGCAAATTGATATGGAAATGAGTTTTGTTGCGCGTGATGACGTGCTTTCGATTACCGAACAAATGATGAGCTATATTTTCAAAAAAACGATAAATATTGATTTACCCTTGCCATTTACACGCATTACGTATGATGATGCAATCAATCTTTATGGCACGGACAAGCCTGAACTTAGATTTGATATGAAAATGCAAGATGCGGCCTTTATGGCAGAAATTGGTAGTTTTCAAGCATTTAAAAATGCCATTGAGGCAAAAGGATGTATCAAAGCTCTTGTTGTGCCAAAGGCTGCTGAGGCTTATAGTCGTAAAAAAATAGAGGAACTTGAGGCAACGGCAAAAATTTTCAAGTGCAATGGACTTGGCTGGATGAAAGTTGGTGCTACAGATGAAAATCCTGCAATTGAAGGCGGAATTGCTAAGTTTTTTGAAGGACAAGCAAAACTCATTTGTGAAACCCTTCAAGCAAAATCAGGCGACCTTCTACTTTTTGTTGCCGATACAAAATCAAAAGTTGCTTGCTCCTCTCTTGGAGCTGTTCGATCAAAGCTTGGAAGGGACTTAAATCTTTGTAACAATGATGCTTTTGCCTTTGCATGGATTATTGATTTTCCTATGTTTGAATGGAATGAAGAGGCCTCCAAATGGGATACAGCACATCACATGTTCACTATGCCACAAGCACAATATCACGGCAGTCTTGAAAGCGATCCTGCAAGCGTCAAAGGCGATTTGTATGACCTTGTTTTGAACGGCTGCGAGCTTGCGTCAGGCTCAATACGAATTCATAATCCTGAGTTGCAAAATCGCATTTTCGATATTGTTGGCTATAATAAGGCGGAAGCCGAAAAGAAATTTGGCTTTTTAACGCAAGCTTTTAAATATGGTGCTCCTCCTCATGGTGGCATTGCACCAGGTCTTGATCGACTGGTCATGCTTATGTGCAAGGAAACCTCCATCAAAGAAGTGATTGCATTCCCAAAAAACAGCTTTGCCGTTAGCCCTATGGATGAATGTCCAAGCACTGTTGACCAAGCACAATTAGATGAATTAAAAATTAAATTTATTGAGTAGATTCAAAGCGATTTTGACTATTTAAAAATAACAGAGATAGAAGCATATAATTGCTAGTAAACAATGAACTTCTATCTCTTAATTATGTCCGTCACTATAATCTGATTGTTATCAATCTTTGAAAGTTAATAGAAAAGAAATGGAGAGAGAAGGATTCGAACCTTCGAAGGCTGAGCCAACAGATTTACAGTCTGCCCCCTTTGACCACTCGGGAACCTCTCCAATAATACAAAACTAGCCAACTTAGGGATTCGAACCCTAGACCCCGAGATTACAAATCACGTGCTCTGGCCAGCTGAGCTAAGTTGGCATAGTTGTAAAATAATAGCTGAAATAAAAAAAAAGGTCAAGTATTTTTAGTTGAATTATCAAATATTTCATTCATCAATTTAGCTAATACAAATAATCTAAAAATAATTTGTATTGTCAAGATATGCAGGTAACGTTAAGAAAAGATCTAAATATCCACCTTTTCGTTTTTTTGTAAAAACCTCAGCGACCATAACTTGGTTATCTTGATAAAACGATATCCGATTTACTTCAATAGGGTCTTGTACCGAAAACCCTGATTCATCGGCAATGCTTGACTTAAGCAAACCACCAATATAAAATTTTTTACTTCCACTTGTTGGTACAAGCTCCATTCCAAAAATGGGCAAAAAAGCATTTGCCAGCGTGTCACGTTTATAAATCTCGTAACCAGGTTGCTCTGGTCGTGTATCAAAATACACAGAATATTGTGTGATTTGTTTGTCTTCATCATGGGCAGTCACTTTTAGTATAGTTTGATTTGATTTTGCTATGAGCAAATTTTGCAAATCCTCAACAGAAGTGACCGCCACACCATCAATTGCTGTTATAACATTTCCTTTCTTCAACCCTGAACGAAAAGCCGTCCCTCCTGGCATTGAATACAAAACCTCAACGCCAGAACCCTTTCCTGCAAAATCTCGATAGGTTTTTCCATAAAGTCCAAGCCAGCCATGATCGACCTTACCTGCAGCATATAGACGTGCCAAAATCGACTTCAAATATTCAATAGGAACCGCAAAATTCAAGCCCTCAAATTGCTCAATTCCTGCAAAAACAACAGCTTGCACCGAGCCACTTTTGTCGACAATTGGCCCTCCAGAGTTGCCAGAATTGATAGCAGCATCAATTTGCATCACCTGCCCCATAGAAAACAACTTGCGGTCTTTACTTGAGACAATGCCCGAGGTAATCGTGCTTTCTAAGCCAACTGGCGATCCAATCGCATAAATTGAATCCCCAACATCCAAGTCCTTTGAAGATCCAAGAGGAAAAACATGCGGTGCATCCACCTCGATTTTAAGAAGAGCCAAGTCCAAAGCCTTATCCCAGCCCACAACCTTTGCGGGAACACGTGTTTCAATGTCATGCGAAAGTTTAACATACACACGAGAATAGCCCTCATATTTTGGGTCAACCTTTGAGGCAATCACATGATAATTAGTAATAACATAGCCACGCTTGTCAATAAAAAATCCAGAACCAAGCGAGCGATCAACAAAACCACGCCCCCGATCAATTTTGAAGCCCATATCAACCCAAATAGTTACCGTTCCTTTAATCATTTGAGCAATACGCACATCACCTTGATTTTTTTCTAACATGTGCGGCAAAAAACTGCTCAAAAGCATTTCCGTCAACTTTTTTTTAGGAAGAGATAAAATTGTAAGCTTTGATGGATCGCATGCCTCAATCGAGGTATAAATATCTAAGGCTTTTTGTGGCAAGTTTTTCTCAACTGCCGTATCAAATTCAATTTTGATATTTTCATAGATCTCAGCAATCAGAGAATCAATTTCCTCATCTGCCTCACTGTATGCATTTTTTAAAACACTTGCTCGCCATAAAGACTCAATGATATTTTGGGGAATTCGTTTTTTGATTTCTAAAATTTCATATTGACGAGTATTAATATCCAAAAAATCAAGTGAAGTATAAATTTCCTTTTTTGTTGCACAGCCCGCAAAAATCACGATAAAAATTGATAAAAAAATAGAAAATTGTACTTTTTTTTGCATACTATTGTTCAAAATACTCAATAAAATAATAATCTTCAGTTTTTAAAACTAAAAAACGCATATCATTCACCGCCACCAATACAATTCCAGGCGAGACAGAAAAGCTTGCTTGCTCAATGATCTCCCGTGCAATATTTTCGTCAAACTGCGTATCAATCCAATATATTTTCAACAAATCATCATAAAAAACATTCTGCTTGCCTCGCGATGTAACAACTTCCTTTGGAACATCATCAATTACTACAACAGAAACCATATCACCTGTTACAGGATGAATAAAATCTGTTTTTTTCACAACGACGGAGGTAGCGGGAGCATTCTCTCCAACAGTATGATTCTCCGTTTGCTGCGTTAGCCGAATTTGCCACTCCCCAAGATCATTAAAATCCCAAAGCTTGATACAGCCTCCATTTGGCAAAAATTCTTCTATATAATCAGCATTTCCATCATGATTTAAATCAACGTTTATTTTTGAAATATAATATCCAGAAACAGATTGAATTGACGGAAAAAGCATGTTTTGCAAGACAAGCGAATCTTCGTGCGTTTGATACAAAGAGCTTTCCTGCGGAGAAAAAGTATAAAACTCGGTCACTTCAAAATAGCCATCATTATTTTTGTCAACGGAGCGTGTTTGTAAAATGCCATTTTCAAAAACTGCCTGTGCATACAGAAAATTATCAGTGTAATATTCTGCACGATAAGGCTTTCCGTCAAAAATATGAAAAATAGTCTTTGCATTTGGGCTCATAATCTTAATAGTATTTGAATGCTCAATCAAAGTTCGCTCCGTTAATAGATCAAACGAAAATTTCACTTCAGGAATAAAAAAAACTTCATCAAGAGGGTACAGCGCAACTGGCACGATATTTACAGGTGTCCAAAAAAGCTGCTGCACATTCAGATTATACTGAGAAAAACTCGCAGCCGCTTTAACACTCACCGAGGCAATTGAAGGATATCTCTCGTATACAACATCAATTCCAGCTTTTTCAAAATAAATTTTTGAAGGAAGACCAAAATCGCAATCAATAATCCACGAGCACTCGCCATCCTGATTACGATCAAAGGAGATTTTTTGAGGTCTTCCAGTCTTATACTCGCCTAATAAATCAACAATGCCGTCAGTATTTGTATCAAAAAGAAATCTTCCATTAAAATGAGAGAGCCACTGCTGAATATTCTTTTTCATTTTTTCACTGCGGATAAGAGAAACAAAACTCGAAAAATAATTAAAATCGATTCCCGTATCCGCATAAGATTTTAGCAGATCAAAAGCTTCCTCTTCCAAAATCAAGCCGTAATTCAAGGCAAAAGGAGCAAAGGCTTGGGCAGGTTTTTCAACCACGGCCTTATATGCCTGCAAAAATCGTCGCCGCTCCTCGGATGAATTAGAAAAATGCGTTGCATAGAGCACAATTTCTGGCTCGGTATCAATCCATTTAAAAATATTTGACAAAATTCCAGAAATAAATTCTAAAACTTCTAAATCTGTATCATTTTTATATTCTTGCTTGAGGAATAAAAGTGTAAAGCGCGGATCGTCGGGAAAAAAGGATCGTGCAGCACGAATTTTTGCTCGAGCCTGAGGAATCTTTTCTTGGCGATAATAAGTTAAAGCTCTGATATACTCAGCATCGGCGGAAAAAACAATCGGTTTTTCATCAAGCACTTCAAGGGCTTTTTGCCAGTCAAGCGTTTGCGTTAAATACTGAGCATATAAAACGCGAGCTTTTTCTTTTTGCAAGTGAACCCACTTACTGCCATCTAGCGATCGTGCAAGCAGTTGTAAAATTTCTTGGACAGGCATATCAAGATGAGTTGCCGCAAGTGCTTTCAAAAAATACAAATCAGCAATGCTCGAATCATACTGAATGCCTAACTGGGCACTGCTATACGCCTGCTCCCACGAATCATTTTCCGTCATTGTTTTTGATTGCATTAATAATTTGACAGCCGCAATACGATTGCTTTGATCAATTGAATACGGTTGCCCAAAAAATCTTGCTGAGAAAAAGAGTATCAAAATAAACGGCAATAATCGTATGGTAATTTTCATATTTTTTGTAATTAGGCTTTACTGACTGCTGGCAAATTAAGCAAGGTGCGAATTTCACTATCGCTCATAGTTTCTTTTTCGAGCAAAGCACTCGAAAGCATATCAAGTTTTTCGCGGTGTTCCTTTAAAATTGCAATAGCTTTTTCTTTAGCTTCGCTTAAAATTGTTTTTACGGCAACATCAATATTTTTTGCGGTAAACTCTGAATAGTCTTTGTGGCGAGCAATTTCTTTCCCCATAAAAATCGGTGCATCTTCTTGCCCATAGGAAACAGCCCCAAGGTCAGACATTCCCCAATCACAAACCATCTTATGTGCAAGCTCTGTCGCCTGCATAATATCATTTTGAGTACCTGTAGTCGTGTCATTAAAAACGATTGTTTCTGCGGCGTAACCGCCAAACATAACAACCAATTTATCCAGCAGCATCGAGCGCGTTGCACAATGCACAACATCCTCATCAGGCAAGCCCCACGTAACGCCAAGAGCCCGCCCGCGAGGAATAATCGTAACCTTATGCAGTGCAGAAACATTCTCCAAAAAATAATACGGCAAGGTGTGCCCAGCTTCATGATAGGCAGTAAGCTTTTTTTCCTTTTCAGAAATAACAAGCGACTTTCGCTCAATGCCCATAAATTGCTTATCACGAGCATCTTCTAAATCATCAAAGTCAACTTGCTCTTTTTCTTTTCGTGCAGCAAACAAAGCCGATTCGTTAATCATATTTGCCAAGTCAGAACCGCTCAAACCTGGAGTTGCTTTTGCAAGGTGATTTAAATCCACTTCCATATTCAACTTAATTTTTTTTGCATGAATTTTAAGAATTGCTTCCCTCTCCCGCACATCAGGCAGTGGCACCACAACTTGTCGGTCAAAGCGACCAGGACGAAGCAACGCTGGATCCAAAACATCAGGACGATTGGTAGCTGCAAGAATAATAATACTATCTTTTGTTTCAAAACCATCCATTTCAACAAGCAACTGATTCAAAGTTTGCTCACGCTCATCATGGCCGCCACCAAAACCTGCCCCTCTTGCCCGCCCAACAGCATCAATTTCATCAATAAAAATAATACACGGAGAAAGTTTTCGCCCTTGCTCGAATAAATCGCGCACACGGCTTGCACCAACGCCAACAAACATTTCAACAAAATCACTACCCGAAATATGCAAAAAATTTACGCCAGCCTCTCCTGCAACTGCCCGTGCCAACAAGGTTTTTCCCGTTCCAGGATTGCCAACTAAAAGCACGCCTGTGGGAATTTTCGCACCAATAGCGACGTATTTAGTCGGGTTTTTCAAAAAATCAACAACTTCAGCAAGCTCACGTTTTGGCTCCTCATGCCCTGCAACATCAGAAAACGTTACCTTTTTTGCTGTGCTATCATACTGCCGAGCCCGACTTTTACCAAACTGCATACCACGAGAACTTTGCTGCATATTTTGCCGCATAATAAGCATAAAAAATACAAACATCAAAATCCACGGCAAAAAATTGAGTGCATAATCGAGAAAGCCTGGAGAAGAGATAAGTCCAGAAACAGCAACGTTATACTCCTCGAGCAAAGGAATTAGCGAGGTATCATTATACGGAATAATTGTTTTGAAAAAAATATTTTTACTATTTCCACGATATTCTCCTAAAATCTGCTTTTCATCAACAATTTTTACACTTTCAATTTGATTGGTAATCACCGCATCAATAAATTGGGTATACGAAATTTTAGGAATATTTTCATCCGATCGGTCAAAAAAAATATAAAGGCAAAGCAAGCCAATAAACACAACAAAAATAAACATTCCAAAGCGACGAGGCTTCGGAGGTGGAGCATTTTTGTTCAAATTCATTTTATTATTCATCATAAATCCTGTAAAAGTCAATTTTTTTGACACGGCTTTTAATAGTGATCAAAACTAACTCTTTTCTTGTATTTTTACACAAACGCACGGCAAATCGCTCATATCATTTTTTACAATCCAATTTGGCTTTTCATAAAACTCGCCAAGAATTGCCTGCACTTCGCCTGCATATTCTATTATCGGAATATTTTTCATTTCATAGCAATTTACTTTCCAATCAGAGAAGATTTTTTTGATTTTTTTTGATTTTCCATCGGAGCAACAAATAAAATCTTCACTTTTTGCACACCTTACAATAAACGGAAATTTCACTTTTGGCAATATAAGAGCATCATTATCAAATTTTTTTTTAGTCATTTTTATGTCAATACAAAAATCGCCAAAATCAATCAACTGATTTTCTTCTATTATATAGTTTTTTTTGAACGATTCATTCTGCTTTTCATAGACAATCGTAAGACTTTCACCACGATTTTCAAAAAAAAGATTTTTACATTGAACCTTCACTGTAGAATTTGAAACACTTTCAAAGACAGCAAATGAAACCCTGTCAGGATATTCCAATATTTTTAGAGCTTGTTTTAAAACTTTAACTCTCACTGCAGTCGGTTTTTCAAAAAACAACTTTTGCTCAATCTTAATTTGATTTCCCATTTTTTTTAAGGGAATTTCATTGGCTAACATTGTAATTGCTTCTGTAAGATAATGATTTTTTTTTGCACCATTCAAAATGGCGGTATCCCAGCCACAAAAAAATTTGTTCAAAACGGGAATCAAAATATTTCGCATTTTATTACGCAAAAATTTATTCTCAGCGTTGGAAGAATCGGTTACAAAAGAAAGATTGTGATGTTTTAGAAAATCAATAATTTCCAGCTTTGAAACTTCAAGCAAGGGGCGAAAAATATAGGATCGAGTCATCGGAATTCCGCTTGAAGCTTCGCCTTGAAAAAATCGCAGCAACAATGTTTCAAGCTGATCATCTCGATTGTGTGCCATGCATAAAATTTCTGACTTTGAATCACTCATAAACTGATCAAAAAATTGATATCGAAGAAACCGTGCCGCATCTTCCACCCCACGATTTCTTTTTTTTGCAAGATTTTTTACTTCATTTTCCAAAGCCGTGTACGTAAAACATTCAATATTAAGCGTGTTACAAAAATCCTGTACAAACTGGGCATCATTTTTACTTTCCTCAACGCCGCGAACATTATGATTAACCGTTACAACCGCTAGGTTAATATGATTTTTTTTATGCACAAGAAACAATGCATACAATAAAGCGATGGAGTCAGATCCACCAGAAACGGCAACGCCAATTTTGTGATATGCATGCGTGTTTGCAAAATCCTCTATAGCTTGAATAATCAATTTGTCCAAAATTTATCCGTGTAAAAAAAAAGACTGGAAAAATCCAGTCTTCATTATTTCAAAATTAGCAATTATGATCGAGGATCTTTTATATGAGCTACAACAGCGTTTTGATCGCTAAGAATTGTAACGCCTTTTGCAAAAGGAAGATCTTTTACGCAAACACACTCGCCCAAACCAAGATTATTTACGTCTGCCGTGATACGCACAGGCAAATCTTTTGGCAAGCATTGAATTGTTGCACACACTTGACTTTTTTCAAAAACACCGCCTTCACGCACACCAACAGGGTTTCCTGAAACCAAAATCTTCATTTTAATTTTTAATGGTTTATCTTCATCAATTAAATGAAAATCTGCGTGCAAATCTCTGTCTGAAATAATATCATAATGCGTGTCTTTAATAAACGCTATTTTTTTCTTTCCATCCACTTCAAGATTTATTAAAGTTGTTGGGGTTGCTTGCTTTCTTACTTTTATAAAATCAGCTTCATTTACGCTCAACATTTGTGCTTCGCCCTTTGAATTATACATTACCGCAGGCAATCTTCCTTGCTTGCGAAGTGCTTTTGCAAATACTTTGCCTGTTTCTTTTCTTGTTTCTGCAGTTAATACCAATCGATCCATTTTATGGAACTCCTTCTTAAACTATTCTCATTTGAAATAAATGACCTACGTTTTGTAATTTGATTATCGTTTGAAATTGCATCAAAATTATGCACGTATCAAAAAAGTATACTGGGACGGCAGGATTCGAACCTGCGGGATGACGGGATCAAAACCCGTTGTCTTACCACTTGACGACGTCCCAAAATATTTAATCTAGCTATTTAATCATCCTCGTGAGAAGACTCATCAAAATTGCCAGCCTCATATTCAGCTAAAATTTTATCCTGTAGTTCATTTCTAAATAACGGACTAATAGGATGGGCGACATCTTTATAATCACCTGTTCTCGTTTTTCGACTTGGCATTGCAATAAATAAAGAAGACTTTCCTTCAATAACTTTTACATTATGCACTACAAAACAATCATCAAAGGTAACAGTAACATAAGCCTTTAATTTGCCTTCAGACGTGACCTTTCGTATACGAATCTCAGTAATTTGCATAGCAACTCCTTTTGCATAAACGCCTTAATGCATTATAGCAAAGCAAAAAAAAAAAATCAATAACTTTTGCTAATATTCTATCGGAAATTTGCGGATTTTGTTAATAGGCAATTTTCCCACTGCGACGAAAGTTTTGTATGAGCAACGTTTGCTTTATCAGCTGACTCAAAAACGCCAAAAACAGCAGAACCCGATCCTGTAAGATTTGAATAGATTGCTCCAGCATTTTTTATATCATTAATTGCTTTGCCAATTATTGGATAACGCTCAACCAATGGCTGAGTAAAACTATTTTCAAACAGCCATTTTTTTGCTCCGCCTGCATAAAATGATGGTAAATCCTTTGCAGAAAGCCACTGCAATTGATCAGTGTGGCGTGCAGTCCAATTGTCAAGCAAACGGTACGCCTCAACCGTTGAACTCATTACGTTTGGATAAATAATTACAAAATACAAGTTATCAAGCGTTTCAAGCGGCATTATTTTTTCACCATAGCCTTCAACAAGTGCGGATTTTTTACAAAGGAAAAATGGAACATCGCAACCAATTTGAGCTGCAATCTCCAGCAATTTTATTTGGCTAAGGCTTGTTTCAAAAAAAGAATTTAAGGCCATTAAAACAGTTGCCCCATCAGAAGATCCGCCGCCTAAACCAGCCCCAACAGGAATGTTTTTAACAACCTTGACTTGAACACTTTGACTAACCGTCGTCTCTTTACAAAACAAAGAATAGGCTTTTGAAATCGTATTTTCTGCAGGAAGATCCATCTGAGAGCAAAGCACACGACACTCATTCGAACCATCAATTATTGAAATAAAAATATCGTCGTACAAAGCAATCGGGTGAAAAATACTTTCTATTAAATGCAGATTCGTCTCATCTTTGGGGAAAACACGCAAATGCAGATTTAACTTAGCGGGAGCTTTTAAGTGCAACATACTAGCATTATAGAGTTTTTTTTTATTTTGTCAAAGCAATTTTTCAGTTAGCCAAAAATCCTGTATAGCCACGGAGTAAAGCATTCCACAAGCATGCAAGCAAGTGAAATGCCTTTTTTTTTACTACTTATATGCTACAGAATTCCAACGTAATTCATTGCGAATTTGTGGGATTGTGGTATTTTTATCGATTGCGATTAATTCAATGCCAACAATTTCTGCAAAATCTCGGATGTATTCTGTGGTCAAGAGGTTTGTGTATGCCGTGTGATGGCCACCACCTGCTAAAATCCACGCTTCAGCGGAGGTTATGAAGTCTGGAAGGGGCTTCCACATAACACGTGCAACGGGAAGTTTTTCAAATTTTTGCTCTGGCGTGATTGTCTCAATTTCGTTAAGAACGATGCGGAATCGATTTCCCATGTCAACAATCGTCGTGCAAAATCCCTTGCCAGCCTTGCCCGTAAAAACAATCCGTGCAGGGTCGCTTTTGCCGCCAATTCCCAAAGGATGAACCTCAATCGTTGGTTTTGCGTTCGCCACTGAAGGACAAACTTCAAGCATGTGCGAGCCAAGATTAAGCATATTGCCTTCTTCCATGTGGTAAGTGTAATCCTCCATAAAAGACGATCCGTAGCCATCCCCTGCGATGTCATCGCCCATAATTTTAAGAAGACGAACCATTCCCGCAGTTTTCCAGTCGCCCTCGCCTGCAAAGCCATAACCATCTTCCATAAGCCGCTGAATTGCAAGACCTGGAAGCTGTTTTAAACCGTGCAAATCCTGAAAATTGGTCGTAACCGCACTTGCCCCTGTTTCTTTGAGAAAACGACGAAGAGCGAGTTCAATTTTTGCCTGCTCGCGGATTTGCTCTCTGGTAAAATCAGGATTTTTGCCCAAAACAATCGTATATTTTTTTTCATATTCTTTTATCAGTGCGTCGATTGTGCTTGATTTAAGGCGTTTCATGTACTTTACTAAATCACCAATACCGTAATAAGGAACTGACCAACCAAGCTTTATCATTGCTTCAACTTTGTCGCCATCAGTAACAGCAACTTCGCGCATATTGTCGCCAAAACGAACAATCACCATAGATTTACTTTCGCTTGCCGCAACAGCACAACGCATCCAAACAGCCATTCGATTTCGTGTTTGCGCGTGGCTCCAATGCCCTGCAATAACTTTGCGATTAATATCCATGCGAGAAGTGATAAATCCAAACTCGCGGTCGCCGTGTGCCGCTTGATTAAGATTCATAAAATCCATATCCATTGTTTGATACGGAATTTTTTCATTAAACTGAGTGTTTAGCTCAAGCATTGGTTTATCAAGGACTTTTAATCCTGCAATCCACATTTTTGCGGGACTAAATGTGTGCATCCAGCAAATAATGCCTGCGCATTTTGGCTCTGCATTCGCTGCAGCAATTGTCTTATAAATTGAAGAAGAGTCCTTAAGCGTCGGCTTCCAGACAATTTTATACGGCATTTTAATTGCCTTGCCATTTTCAGTGTTAAGGGCTCCAACAATTTTTTTTGAGTTTACAGCAACTTGCATAAGCGTTTCTTTTCCGTACAAATCCTGACTTCCTGTCAAAAACCAAAACTCATAACTACTTAAATCTTTCATCATTTCCTCCATTTTTGCGCAGCTTTTTAGCCTTGCAAAATTATGCGTTCTTTCAAAACGCCGTATATTCATAGTTTCATACGAAACCTTGTTCCCGTTTTAAATATTTTCCTTAAAATAAATGTCTATAGGAATGTGAATCTCTTGGGTTAGCTGATTCAAAATCACTTTGCGATACAATTCATAGACCGCAAGATATCCTTGTTGCTCAGGACGTTGCGAAAGCAAGCAATCAATATGATTGTTTTTTAGCCGAGAAATATTTTGCTCGATCAAATCATAGCCAATCAAAATGATTTTTTCTTTTAATCCCTTTTTGACTAAATAATCAGCCATGCGATGAACGGCATCATTTACCACAAAAACGCCACCAATTTCTGGATAAATGGCAAAAAAGTCATCAAGCAAAAGCTCAATTCCGTCCTCCGTTTTTTCCGAAAGATACGGAAATTCAATGACCGTTTTTTTAGTATTTTTTTCAAAATACGACAAAAATCCGTGCGAGCGCTCCTTACTATTAAACGCACTCGAAAACATTTGAAAACTCATGTACAACGAAGCATTCGTACTCATCATATTCATCAAACGACCTGCAAGATATCCGCTTTGAAAGGGATTTTGCGCAATCGTTGCAAGCGGATTAAGGTTTGGAAAGGGCGAGTCAACAAAGACATAATCCGTTTTTGAAAGCCGACTGACCAGCTGCGTGGTAGCCTCTGGAATTACAGGAGCTATAATCAGCGAATCACAATCTGAGGCAAGAAGATTTTCACCTGCCTTCAAAAAAGACGCGTTGTTATTTCGATCAAACTCGCGAAAAACCGTTTTTATGGCAAAGGCAGCAAGCTCTTTTTCCGCCTTTTTAACGCCGTCAAAAATATACTGCCAATAGCCGTCCTCAGAATTAAGCAGGGGAAGCAAAATGCCAATCGTGTAATTGCGGTTTAGGCGCAACTGGCGGGCAAGTGGATTTGGCTGGTAGCCGTGCTGTTTGATAACGGCGTCTATCTTCGCCTGCGTTTTTGCAGAAACACGTCCGCGCTGGTGGATTACCCTGTCAACAGTGCCGATTGAAACGCCAGCTAAGTGAGCAATTTCTGTTATTGTCATTTTTTAATTCCACGTGCCATACACATAATTTTTTCCCAACTTAATTTTAAAAGCACAATATTTTACAAAACCTCGGAGGCAGTTTTCTCGATTGCAACCGCTTTTTTATATCGCTGAATAAAGGCGTTAAATCCTATAACATCAGCATCTTTTGGATTCATATTCATTACGGGCATTGATGCAAAAACATTGTTTTGCAAATACGTCCCTAATTCCTCATTCTCTTTTTTTCTCAGCATGAACGACGCAAGTAATGCAATTCCCCATGCACCACCTTCGCCTGCAGTCTCCATAACGGCAACGGGTATTCCAGTCGCTGCCATCATTTGCTGACCAACAACGGGTGTTTTGAAAAGTCCGCCATGCCCAACAATTTGCTCAAGCTGAACTTTTTCTTTTTCAAAAAGAATATCCATGCCAATTTTAAGCGTTGCCAAAGCACCGTACAAATGT
>JBOFSR010000094.1:0-14932 GCA_051651645.1 Treponemataceae bacterium
GGATGTAAAGCAAGACAGAGCAATTGCTTCGGTAAAGCGACTTGAGTCTCTTGAAAACAATTTTGTTAACTCAAGTAAAACGCTTGAACTGAGAGTTGCTGACTTAGCAGGTGTTGAAAGCAAAATAAATGCCTATGACGCAACAATTAAAAGCTTGGTCGACATGACTGTGCGTGCAGAAGAAAACCTCAAACGAGTAGCAGAAGAATCAAATCGAGTAGAAAAATCGTCTAAAAACCTCAAAGAAATGCAAACTCGCCTTGATAAAATTGCACAAGTAATCCCACAAATGGTAAAAGAATTTGATGAGAAAAATGCTTCGGGCTTGCAAAATCTTGGAGAGCATTTAATTGCGGACTTCAAAGAAAAAGTTGCAAGCATACAAGGATCAGTAAGTAATGCCATCCTTCAAGCAAATGATTTGATTAATGACGTAAATGGTAAAATGCAATCTGCCATTGGCGATGCAACAGCACGAGCAAATAATCTTGAAGATGAGGTTTTTGCAAAGCTTGAAAAAGTTTCCCTTGAAAGACGGGAGCGTTTTTCTGCAATGCTTGAAGATCAATCAGAAAATATAAAGCAAATAATCAATGCAAAAGAAACAAGTTTGCGGGAGAATTTTGAAGAGAAAATTGCAGTTACAAATCAAAACGTTTCTGTAGAAATGAATAACCTCCAAGCCCTTGTAGAAGAGAGAATTAAACGTCTTAATAGTTTTGTTGATGAGCGCTCAAATACTCTGAACAACACCGTCGATAGCTGGGAAAAAAAGATTACATCTTTAATTGACTCAAAAACGACTTCTCTCGGTGATGATTACTCGGCAAAAATTACAACAATTCGTAACGATTTTGACGAGCAAGTAAGCGATGTGCGTAATTTAACCGTCACGCTCAAAACTCAGCTAAAAAATGAAGTAAACGACTACGTAGATTCCGTACGCGTTGAAATGCAAGAATGCTCTACAAAGTATGAAGATATGCTTTCTCGGCTTGATTTACAGTTTTCAAACTTTTCTAAAAATAGCGAATCAAAGCTTGAGGATTTTGACAATCGGCTTGAAACAAATAAAACGCAGCTTGAGCAAAGTTTTACTGAAACATCAGAGAAAATCAATGAATTTAAAAATGATATTTCTTCGAGTATTCACAATGCATCAGAAAAGATTGCAAACCTTACCACAAACTTTGAATCAAAAGCTGCCAATATTCAAGAAAATTTTGAGCAAGTGGCACATAAAGTATCAACGGAGTCTGAAGAGCGCCTCGAAAGCATTGAAAATCAGCTTAGTAGCAAAACAGAGGCTCTCAACAACGCTATAAAGCTAAATTTTGATAAAATTTCTGACAATTTAGAGGAAAAACATTCTCATCTTTTTGATGACGTGCAAAGTCGCTTTGATTCCTATAAAACGGATGTTTTTTATCGTCTTGAAAGCTTTGATAAATTTGCCGCCGATACCGAAAAGGTTGAAGTTGAGCTTCGTAAGTCAATGGATTTAATTGAAAATCGGATAACAGGAGATTTTGATCAGTACGCGGCAGAGCAAAAACAGCGAAGCCAAGATTTTGAAAAAGCAATTCTTGAGGATACAAAAAAACTTTCCCATACAATTCGCGACCTTGAAGATGAAATTGCAGCCTTAAAAGCAAAGGCTTACGATAATGTTTCTCAAAAACTCAAACTCTTTGAAGATGACTTTTTTGCAGATCTTAACAAGCGAAGTGACTCAATCAGCACTGAATTAATTCAATGGAAAAATTCCATGGATGAGAGAATTACAGCAATTGCAAACGAAGCAGAAGATGATAAGCGAAAAATTGAAATTAAGCATTCTGAAGAATTAAAAGAAAAATTTGTGCTTTTAACTGAAAATTACCGCGACCAGTTTGCTCGAGTAGAAGAAACACTTAAAACATCTGAAGAAAATATGAACACTCGCCTTTCAACTGTGGATGATGATATCCGTAAATTTATTGAGCAAATCAGAAATGATTTTGAAAGTGCTCGCCTTTCAAGTGAAGAGCACTTAAAGCATGAATTTGAGACTTTTAATAATTCAACCATTGAACAGCTCAAAAAACAAGAGCAAGAAATTTCTGTGCGAACAAAGGATATTTTGGAGGAAGTTGATTCAACTCGATCAAGTGTTGTGCTTTCTCTTGAATCCGTCCGAGGGGATTTTGACACATGGAAAGAGCGCTTAAATCAACAAATGGGCGAATATAAAGAGGATTTTTCAGAAAAACTTGGTCAGCTTAGTGCAAATGCGGATCAAAAAATTGAACAAATTGGTGAAACATTTAAAGTTGATGTTGAAGGCTACACCAATCAAGTTCGGGATGAAAAAGATAAACTCATTTCAGAGCTTGACTCCCTTAAAGATAAGATGAATCAAGCAGTTACCGATTATGAGCACCGTGCAAATACAACGGTTGAAGAGTTTAGAAAGTCCTATGACTCAATGCTTGATGAGACACAGCATAAAATCCGCGAGCAAAACTCTGAAGCTGAGCAAAAATTGCGTGAATTGCGTACCCTCGTACAAGAAATCAAAGACAAAAATGAAGCTTCACAAGAAAAAATTAAGCTTAAAATTCAATCTGACTCAAATCAATTAAGTACCGTACTTGATGGAATTGACAAAAGGCTTAAAAGCTTTGTAGCACAAACACAAATGCTTGAAAAAGCGGATGAGTTGAAAAATCACTTAGAAATTCAAATTACAGGATTAAAAACTGATATTTCAAAAATGGATTCATTCCGTCAAATGGCAAATGAGTTGGAGCAACAATTTATAAAAATCCGCCGAATGGAAGATGATGTTACGCAAAAGATTTCACGTTTCTCAAATGAAAAAAAACGTATTGAGAATATGGAAGATAATTTTGATCACTTATTAAAAATGTCGACTTCTATGGATCAAAAAATTGCAGAGCTTAAGAATACCAATGATGAATTACAAGTTTTACAGCTTGAAGTTCGCCGTTTTCAAGAAACGTTGAATGATGTTGCCTCTCGTTATGATCGCCTTGAAAAGAAAAATGATATTTTAGATCAAACAATTGCAGGCGTTGATAAAACTTTTGAAAATCTCAAAGATATTGAAAAACGCCTTGCTGACTGTACCCAAAGCTCATCAAGTTTAATGCCAAAAATTGATGAGGTAAAGCAACAAGTTGAGCAAATTACCACCAATAAAGGGCGAATTTCTGATGCAGTTGAAAAGATTGCTTCTCTTGATTCAGTATTAAAAGATACAGAAAATCGTATTGGAGAGGTTCAAAAAGCACGTGAATGGATTGCAAGAACCGAAACAAGGCTAGAGGAAATCAACAAACAGGCGCAAGAGCAAGTTAAATTAATGGGTGCTTTAATGAAAGCCGATTCTCCCGCCGATAAGAATATAAGCAACTCTGCATCAGCTTCACTTGCAACGCGTGAGACAGTTAAGAAATTAAAACGACAGGGATGGACGATTGATCAAATTGCAACGGCAACAAAGATTTCTCGTGGTGAAGTTGATTTAATTTTGGAGTTAAACACTGATTCATAAGGTTTAAACTGTGATATTTTCATATTAGATAGGTATAGCTGGTGTAAAACTTGCAACTTTGCAATATTTTGTATTGCATGCTAAAAATAAGGAGAGAAAATGCTAGAGAAAAAAGTTACGGTACAAAACCGAGCGGGTGTCCATGCTCGTCCAGCAGCAATGATTGCACAACTTTCAAATAAATTTAAATCAGAAGTTATGATTGAAAAAGGAGATTATTGCATTAATGCAAAATCCGTTATGGGCGTTATTACCATGGCAGCAGGCTACAATACTGAGCTGAGCGTCCGCACTGAAGGTGAAGATGAGCAAGAAGCACTTGATGCACTTATTTCGTTATTTGAAAAAAAATTCGACGAGGATTAGAAAAACACATGCTTGCTTTGCTATGCTGAACAAGCTGTTTTAATAAATACAAAAACTTTGCATGAGGTTTAAAATATTTTTTTGCTTCAGACAAAGTTTTATCAATTAACATTAATTTGTTAATAAATCTACAAAAAAAAGAGAATACAGTATGATTTTTATTGAAAACAAAACAAAAAAAGTAATCTATTTTGGTCTTCCCATTTTATTGGTTGCAGGACTTGTGGTCTATTATTTACTTGCGTTCCAAAATTTCTTGAGAACAGAAATGGAGCAAAAAATTACTCAAGAAAACATTACGCGAGTAAAAATAGTAAATCAAAGTATTGAAAGTGTACGAGAAATAGTTTATGGGTTTGCCCAAACAATTTCCAAAACATCAGGCAATTTTGATACTATTATACGCACACACACTGAACGATATAACAGTGTCATGAATTTTTTTGTTGCAGACAAACAAGTTGAATACGTCTATCTTGCCAGAAAAATTATTCCGTTCGCCCCTGTAGATACACAGTATACAGGAGAGGATGGGGATTTACGCATCGATGTAATTAAAGAGCCCGATGGGGAGTTATACTTTGTTTTTTCAATGACTATCACAGAAGCTTTTGCACCAACTAGGTACATTGTTGGTTGTATCACCTCGCTAAAAGATCAATTTCCTATTTTAATCGAGCCACTTTTTGATGACCAAGGGTTTTCATATATTTTTAGTAAAGATGGTTCTATTTTCTTTGATTCAGATTTTTTTACAAATACAAAAACGTACACGGATATTTATACAAAATTTGAAGAAGAAGGAATGCCTGAAGAAATATTTTCACAGGTAAAAGAGTTAATTCAGGCAAACACAGGCGGAGACTTTTTTTATACCGTCGGAAAAGAGAAAAAACTCCTTCGGTTTTTACCACTTGATTTCAAAGATTGGTTTGTACTTACCTCTGTTCCGCAATTTAAGCTAGCAGATCAAATGATTGTTATGCTTAAGATGACAGTCTTTTTTGTCTTTTTAATTGCATTTTATACCGCAATTGTTATTATCGTTTTATTCAAATATCTTGCATCCTCAAAAAAACTATTTCAAAAGTTTTTACGCACAGATCCTATAACAAAGGGAATGAGTCTTGTAGAGTTTAAAAATTTTACAAAAAAATATATTACATCACACAGCAACTCATCAATGGTCATCATTGGTACAGATGTTATTGGATTTCGTATTATCAATGACTTATATGGTTTTGAAAAAGGAAATGAAATTCTCATTCTTATTCAAGAACAAATAATTAAATTGTTACGAGGCAATGGCGTTTGTGCTAGAAGTGGAGCTGATTATTTTTATATTTTTGTCAATACGGATAAAAATAAAAATTTTCTTAATCAGTTTGAAAAAGAATTTCCAAAAGTCATTAATGAAAAGCTTGAAGCTGACAACTTTGAGCAACGCATTAAATTTATTTCAGGAGCATATACGTTAACAAACGAAACAACAGACATTGAAGCTATTCTTGAGAGAGTAAATTATGTCCACAGTGAAGCCCACATTCAACAAAAAGATTCTATTTTCTTCTACAATGAAGACATTCGTTTGAGAGCCTTAAAAATATCACGCATAGAAAGCAAGATGGTTGCAGCAATAAAAAACAAAGACTTCAAAGTATTTTTACAACCAAAATATAGCCTTGAAGACAGTAAATTAATTGGAGCAGAATCGCTCATTCGATGGCAACTTACCGACACTGAATTGTTGATGCCAGGGGAATTTATTCCTGTCTTTGAAACCAACGGCTTTATTAAGGACATGGATTTTTATATGCTCGAAGAAGTTTGTATCCTTATTCGCTCATGGATTGATGCTTCAATTATGCCTGTTCCTGTTTCGGTAAATCAATCAAAAGAAGTATTAATGAGTGAAGGCTACTTCGAAAATATTTGCCAAATTATTGAAAAATACAATATTCCACATGAGCTGATTGATATTGAAGTAACAGAAACCTTTATTTACGAAAATAGCACTATTTTCACCGAATTAATTAAAAAAATGCGCTACTACGGATTTACCATTTCCATTGGAGATTTTGGCTCTGCATACTCGTCACTGTGCCTTGTTAAAGATATTCCAGCTGATATTATTAAAGTTGCAAGAGACTTCTTGTATAGTGCTGAAAAAGATAGCCGCTCTCAAGTTATTCTTGAAGCAATCATTTCGATGGCAAAAAATCTTAATATGAAGGTTATTTGTGAGGGTATTGAAACTCAATCACAGGCCGACATATTAAAAACAATCCATTGTTATGGCGGACAAGGAATGAAATATGGTAAGCCTGTTTCTACCACAGAGTTTGTACCTTCCTATTTAGAAAATAAAGCTAATACAAGTACAGACAACAAGGAGTAATCTTATGGCCTTTAGTTTAGAAATGTATCCTATTTCATATATTGCATCATACGATGATGAGAAAAATAAATGGAAGGAATCTTGGTTTACTGCTGATACAATAGATTTTTCAACGTTGAAAAGTTTATCAGCAGAAGAGCAAGAGGCTGTTTATACAAATCGAAACAACTTTCCCTTACCGCTGGTAAACTACACAACTCAATATGGTTTAAGTTGTTTTGAGGGAATGAAGGCCTTTCCGACAAAAGATAATAAAGTTTCAATTTTTCGCCCTGATTGTAATGCAAAACGATTTGCCTCTTCAATGAAAGGATTATATGCACCAGAGTTTCCAACAGATTTATTTGTCAAAGCGTCACTTGAATTTGTTCGCAAAAATGCACAATTAGGATATATCCCTTCTTACGATACAGCATGGGAAAAAGATAACTTTGCAAACGCTCAAGCTGTGTACTTACGGCCATTTATGTACAGTGAGGCAGGAATTGGTGTAGGCATTTCACGAAAGCCGTATGTCATTATTTGTGCTACAACAGTTTCATCCTACTTTACAAAGAAAAATTCCAAAGCCATCACAACAGATAGAATACGTGCAACACCACATGGAACGGGCTACATAAAATGCGCGTCAAACTATGTTATATCAACCTTAGCAAAAAAAGAAGCTGAAGAGCAAGGTTTTATGGAAGTTATTTTTCTTGACGCCATTGAAAAAAAATATATAGAAGAAGGATCTTCTTGTAATATTTTCTTTCAACTAAAAGATGGAAGCCTTGTAACACCAGAACTGAGCGACACAATCCTTCCAGGAATAACCCGCAAAAGTATTATTGAATTAGCTTTAAGCATGAATATTGCTGTTTCTGAGAGAAAAATTTCTATTGATGAAGTATTTCAAGACGTTCACTCTTGTTTTGTAACAGGAACGGCAGCAGGAATTACCTATATTGAAAGCATAACTCATAATAATAAAGAAGTTGTATTTAACGATAGAAAACAAAGTGACTTAAGCCTTACCTTACAAAAAACAATAAAGGGAATTCAGTACGGAGCAATCGAAGATCAATTTAATTGGAACTTTTTTATTTAAAAACACAAAAAAACTATTAAGTTTTAGATTTTTTTTGCCGATACTGAAGGCATGGATAAGGCTGATGATTTTTTTAACCAACTAAATACCGCAATTGATCAACAACAAGCGTGGCTTGAATTGCAGGGTATGCATGAGCTTGTCAAAAATTACAAAATATATTACGAACTAACCTCAAAAATCTTTGAAGTATTTTTGTCAAAAGGGCTTGTACAAGATGATCCATATAAAGATGAAAAAAAAGTCCTTGATATTGAGCTAATAACTGATGAACCTTTCACTGACACGGACAAATCAGTTGAACTTGGCATTCGTTTTTCAGATTATATCCAGATGATGCAACATATATCGACGTATTTTAGGTTTTCTATTTCCGCATTATCAATTGAGCGATTAAAGATTCTCCTTACCTTAAACAATACCTTTAACTGGTCAGCATTAGGAAATACATCAGCTAATCCAAACACAAAAGCACTCAGCGACACGGTTGGACTACTTAGACAGCGTGGCGATAACTTATCCCTTTCAACAATTAGCGACAGCATCACTCAGCTCGTAAAATATTCATCACTATTGCATACCCTACTGACAGAAGTTTTGATATTCCAAGAAGAGCTTTATAAAGAAAGTATTAGAAAAATAGTTTTTGAAAGCATTGATTTTTCTTCTATTAATATTGAATCGCTGGAAGAAATTTATGAGAAGGCACTGAGCAGTTTTCGAGAAATGAATTTACAAAAAAGCTGGCATGAAGGGCTTATCAGAAATCTTATTAACGAAAATTTTAGTCATGACAAAGAAGTTTTGCGCGAGCAAGTTTTAGAGCGCTTAAAAACAAAATCTAATCATATGAGCGAATCGGGTAATGAAATTAACACAAAAAATATTATACTTGATGCCATTTGCATATTAGCAACGCTTGCACCTCAATTAGATACCGTTTTAACTAAAATTGATGCAAATAAAACGATTCTTGAAAAACAACACATCAATTTTTTTACAAAACTTACCGCTTTCTTAAAAAAAGTTTTTAATGTGAGTGAAAAATCACCTGAATATAAACTAAAAATTTTTGATCCGATTTCACATAACATGAAGACCGAAGTTTTAATCGTTCAAGATTTTCTCAACTCTATACGAAAAAAAGCAAAATTTTATGGAAGCCTGACACCAAAATCCTCACAAGGATATGTAAAAATTTGCCAGCACTCAGAGGAAAAAATTTTTACATTCGTATCTGAACAAATACATGAATGCAATAAAACCTTGACTTTTCTCAATGCACTTGACGTATTTTTTAAGTCAAATGCAACAGAAACAAATCGCAGCAAAATACGTGGCCTTAAAATAGAATTAGGTACAATTAAGACAATCTTACTAAAAGTAAATAAAGCAAAAGCTGAATATACAGCGTACATGGAACAAGAAAAACAGCTCAAACAACTAGGAATTGCTAATGTTTAACAAAAAGTCATTTTTCTCTTTGACTCTTGCCTTCGTTTTTTTTGCAAATACTATTTTTGCAAATCAAATGACCCGTGATTTAATTGTTATTGACTCACCTCATGATCACGACTTAAATCCTCATACTGCAAGCTATTCCTCCGAGGCTCAAATTTTGACCAGCCTCTATGAAGGGCTTTTTGCATACGATCCGTTTTCTCTTGAGCCACGCCTTGCCCTCGCTGAATCGTTTCGTATCTCTCGGGATAAACTAACATGGACATTTACAATACGAAAAAATGCACAGTTTAGCAATGGAGATACAATCACCGCAACTGACGTATACAACTCATGGAAGAGTCTCTTAAATCCTTCCTTGCAAGCACCTTTTGCATCGCTACTTGATGTAATAGTTGGAGCAAAAGAATATAGAGAGGGCATCACAAAAGATTTTTCAGGCGTTGGCCTTGAAGCAAAAAATGATTTCACCTTTATTGTAAAACTCCTTGCACCAACCGAACATCTTTCTAAAATATTGTGCCACCACGCTTTTTCCGTTGTACAAGATAATTTAAAAGCCTACAGCGGTGCTTTTGTTTTAGATAAAAAAAATGCTCAAGAATTGCACCTCAAAAAAAATTCTGCGTACTGGGATGCTCAATCAGTTGCAATCGATGGCGTACAAGTCCTATTTTCTGACGATTTTGACAATAACACGTATTTATTTAACTCAGGGAAAGCTGACTGGATTATGGGAAACGCAAATACCTTGAATATTATTAACCGCAAAGCAATTTCACTCTCCTCACAGTTTGGCACTGAGTATCTATTTTTCAAAACAACGAACAATCCTGCAGGCGACAAAAATTTTCGAAATGCCCTTGTAAACGCCGTTCCATGGGAAACAGTGCGAAAAGATTCCATTATCAAAGCAAAAACCTTAGTATTGCCTATGCAAGGCTATTCTGAAGTAGTCGGACTTGTTGATCAAGATTTAGAGCTTGCAAAAGATCTGTTAAAATCCTCAAGCTATGGAAAAAAAGGGAGCGATGAAATTATATTTGCAGTACCCGATGATTCTGGAAGCATTCAAAGGGCACAATTAATGGTTGATGCGTGGAGCGAAATTGGCGTCAAAGTAAAAATAAGCCCCATCCCCATCATGGATTATCTTTCAAACATAGCAAATTCATCTGCACATATTTTTTCCTACATTTGGATTGGCGATTTTGCAGACCCTCTTGCCTTTTTAGAACTTTTTCGAGGGGATTCAACCTTAAATGAATCAAAATGGAAAAATGCCGAGTTTGACAATTTACTTACCGAAGCTTCAAATGCAAAAAATCCTCAACAACGGTATGAAAAGCTTGCTGAAGCCGAACAAGTTTTAATTGATTCTGGCGTAATTATGCCCCTGTCGCATACAGTCTCTCTTAATATAGTTGACTTTGATGTTATAAGTGGCTGGTATGACAATGCTTTAGACATTCATCCTTTTAAATACATTCGCTTTAACAGCCCTCTCCCCTCATCAGAATTACTTTTAGCAGAACAATAATACAAATTAAAACCGCTAAAAAATATTCTGCACATATGCGAAAACTCTTTCTTGCTCAAGATGAATAGCTATGCTACAATACAAATACTAAGCAATGAATATTATCATTTTACAATCACCGTTCATACAGTTAAACTCCCCCTACCCTGCAAGTGCGTATCTGTATTCTTTTTTTACAGAACTAAAAAAATCCTATCCCTGCATTAAATCGATAGAATGCTATGACATAAACAACCTTATTTTTCATTCAATTTTTTCCCCAGAAGGGCTTTCAGTGATTTTTAATTACGCTCAAAAAAATCAGTCTCAAATAATTGATTCGCTAGAAGATGAGGATTCTTTTTTTAATATTATTCGCTTTTTAAGCTACAAAGACAAATGGCTTTCTTGGATAAATCCCATAAAAAAAATGCTTTGCTCTAATGACAAAGAATTGATGCATGAATTTGTCAATTCAGCACATATTCCGCGTGGCTTTCGTATGGAGCAATATTTACAAACCCTAGATCGCCAGCCCTGCGTAGAGGATTCTGCAATTTTAGCATCGCTTGCCATAGCGGATTTATCAGACTTTATTCGTCTTACATTTGACAAATGCTTTTCTCTTGTTCAATACGCCTCCTCTCTTGTTGCAAGTAATCATGATTTTTCTGTGATAGAAAAACATCTTGATAGCCCAATTCTTACTCAGTTTTTAGAACCACTGCTACAAAATCTTTTTAAAAATCATGATACAAGTGAGCCAACTCTAATTTGTATTTCTGTGCCTTTTGCAGGAACAGTTACACCTGCACTCAATATGGCACGCTTTTTCAAAAAACATTTTTCTCAAAGTATACGTGCAATGGGCGGAGGTTTTGTCAACACGGAACTTCGATCCCTCAGCGAAAAAACTGTTTTTTCCTACATTGATTTTTTAAGTTATGATGCAGGATTTGGAAGTTATGTTCAGCTTTTCGATTTTTTGAATCAAGAAAACAAAGAAAAACAATTATATAAGTTACGGTATTTACAGAATAAAACGCTCATCGCTCCCCTATCGTGCGAGGATGAAAGAAAAAGCACATACTTTGCTATTGAGCAAAACTTTATTAAAAATACATTTCCTGATTATTCCTTTTGTGATTTTTCACGGTATCCCAAAATGGTCGATGATATAAATCCTATGCACCGCATTTGGTCGGATGGCACCTGGATTAAAGCCTATCTTGCATACGGCTGCTACTGGCATCGCTGTGCCTTTTGCGACACGCAGCTCAATTATGTGAATAATTTTTGTATGCAGAATGCCAGTGATTTATTTAACGCATTATATCAGCAAGCGGAAAAAAAAGAGAGTTTTGGAATTCACTTTGTCGATGAGGCAGCTCCTCCCGTCCTTCTTAAAGAATTTGCTTTGAAAAATTGTCGGCTGCCCATTGATAAAAATCGACTAAGCTTTTGGGGGAATATCCGCTTTGAAAAAGTTTTTTCTCGTGATCTAGCAGATTTTCTTGCCTTTGGGGGACTGACTGCTGTCTCTGCAGGGATTGAAATTGCACTTGATGATGGTATGGCATGCATCAATAAAGGAACAACGCTTGCCGACATCGTTTGTGCGTGTGCAGCCTTTAAAGAGGCAGGAATTCTTGTTCACGCGTACATGATTTACGGATATTTTTATGAAACGCCACAAATGCTTATAAATTCAATGGAAATTTTACGCCAATTTTTTAGTTTTGGATTAATTGATAGCTGTTTTTGGCATAAATTCGTTCTAACAAAACATTCAGAACTTTTTTCACAATGGGAAAAAGGCATGCATCCTACCTTACACCCCACAATACGCTCAAGTGAAAATATTTTTGCAGACTATGACATTCCCTTTGCTAATGAAAATTTATCAAAAAAATATGAAAATGGACTTTTATGCTCCTTAAGTGCTTGGATGCAAGGCGAAAAACTCACTCAGAATGTACAAAAATGGTTTGATTTTTCCATTCCAGCCCCCACCATAGAGAAGAACTTTGTACAAGGATTACTCAATACGTATGAAAAACGCAAAAAAGATTGGCACATCCAACGACCAGCAAATAAAAATCGCTACTATTGGCTTGGGTCAAATCCTGTTGCAATTGATGAGACCTTGCATTGGTTTTTTATGGGGGAACTGCACAGTCTAAAACTGTCAATTGCAAGGGGAAGTCCCTCTGCCCAAGATATTGTATCAACTTTAGAGCAATTAAAGCCATCCCGCCTTGTAGCTAACGAAGATGCGGATAAAATATTTAGTAGTTTGCACTTGCTACCAAAAGATAAACTCTTGCTTTTAAGAAAAAATGGCTTGGCCGTCCTTTAGTAAACTAAAAAACCGTTAATTGACTTTCATCTCTTGTAATTCACGCAAAACAACTATAGAATTATTTCAATGGAAGGAAAATCACTTTTAAATGAATTAGATGAACAACAAGTAAACGCTGTCTGTGTTGAAAAAAATGCCGTTATTTCTGCTGGAGCAGGCTCTGGAAAAACAAAGGTTTTAGCAACACGTTTTGTGTATTTAATTTTAGAAAAAAAATGCACGGTTGATCAAATACTTACGCTTACATTTACTAAAAAAGCTGCAAATGAAATGTATGACCGTATTTACAAAACGCTTCAAGAACATGCTCAAAAGGGCAATAGAGAGGCACAAAAAGCTCTGAGTGATTTCTTTTCTGCACGAATCATGACCCTTGATTCCTATTGCTCCTCCATTGTTAAAAGCTGTGCATACCTGTATGGCATACAGCCTGATTTTTCAATTGATCCAGAAAAAATCAAAGAATTGACGTTCAACCTTGCACTGCAGTTTATCATTGATAACAGAAAAAATACTGGAATGCAGGCAATTTTAGCAAAAAATACCGTAAGTCAAGCGGCAGAAGTTTTTTTTACTGATATTTTTTTTAATCACTCAACTATATGTAATCCCATTGATTTTGCACATTTTTTTACGAAGCAAAATGCAATTATTGCAGAAAAATGGCAAGAAAATTATATTCAATTAATTGACGAGCTTTCTGTTTTGAATCAAATTTGTACTCCCGATATTAATCAGCCAAGCGTAAACGCCGTAATAGAAATTTTACAATCGTATGATTTTACAACCCTTTCAAAAAAAACTTTTTCCGATCAATCTCTTTTTTTACCAAAGGAAAATCAAACTATTGTAAAAATAATTGCCCTTTCAACGGCACTTTCGCAAGTAAGAATACCAACAAACAAAAAATCTCCGTTCCCAGAAATAAAGACATCCCTCAAAAATTTACGCCTCATTAATTCTCATTTAGTAAGCCTTGCAAATTATATTGTGCATTATGATGCAATGCAAAGCCTTGTACCACTTTTAGAGGATTTTCAAAACCAATTTATCCACATAAAACGAAGCATGGGTATCCTGACTTTTAGTGACGTATCAACTCTGGCCTTGGATATTTTGAAAAATAATCTTTACACCCGAAATATTGAAAAAAATAGCATCCAAAAAATTATGATTGATGAATTTCAAGATAATAACCGACTGCAAAAGGATTTACTCTTTTTACTTGCCGAAAAACTTGATCGAACAGAAAAGTCCATTCCAAAAGTCAACGAGTTAAGAAATGATGTTCTTTTTTTTGTGGGGGATGAAAAACAATCCATTTATGCCTTTAGGGGAGCAGATGTCTCAGTTTTTAGAAGCCTTAGTGATGAGTTAAATTCCTGTACAACACAACTAGAACAAACAACCGCATCAGCACCCGCTATCAACCTACTTACCAATTATCGCTCAAATCCCTCATTAATTGGAGCTTTCAATTTTTTATTTGGATCGTACCGTTTTCCTTCTTGTGCAAAGGATTTTTTAGAAAAGCAAAAACGCCTTTTAACGCCAACAATTTTTTGCAAACAAGAGGACAATCCCTTGCTATCACTTCCGCTGTATGAAGCTGAGTATTCGTGGGTTAAAGCACACATCAAAGAAAATCACACAGAGCAAAATATTTTATCGCCACACCTTCGTTATAATTTTTATTTAAATCAAACGTCAGAAGAAAATGAGAATGAAGAAAAAATTGGAGTTTATGAAATTGAGGCCGAATTCGTTGCACAAAAAATTAAATCACTGCATGATGAGCAAAATATTCCTTTTCACCAAATAGCAATTCTTTTTCGCACGCTCACTCATCAACACCTATTTGAAATGCACTTACGCAAAAAAAATATTCCTTATAAAACAGATCAACTAACAGGATTTTTTGCCGACTCGCCTGTGAATGACTTATATGCCTTACTTCGCCTCATTATTTATCCCCACGATCTGCACACATACGCAACAGTTTTGACAGGCCCCTTTGTACAAATGAGCGTAATGTCTGCAAGTGTTTGCATTGCACATATTACACCGAGCAAAATTGTTACGGACGAGCAGTATCTTGTCAACGAGTTTACTCCCTTTGATGAGAAAATTGAAATAGCGTTACATGAACAAGACAGGATTAAGTATCAAACGGGCAG
>JBOFSR010000095.1:0-45561 GCA_051651645.1 Treponemataceae bacterium
GTCAAAAGATCAAGCAAAAAAACGTGAAGAAAAAATGAAGGACTTAAAAGAATTTATTTTACGATTTTCTTCCAATGCAGCAAAAAGTAAGCAAGCGACAAGTCGAAAAAAAGTGTACGACAAACTTGCCCTCGAAGAATTGCACGTTACGACAAGAAAGTTTCCGTATGTCAACTTTAAGCCCGACCGTGATATCGGCAATAATATTTTGCGTGTTGAGAACATTAATTTTACCAACGAAGGCATCGCTTTATTAAAGGATTTCACGCTGACGGTCAACAAAAATGAAAAAATTGCGTTTGTTGGAATTGAGCATAAGGCAAAAAGTGCTTTTTTCGATATCATTACTGATAATCTAAAAGCTGACTCAGGCGATATTTACTGGGGGCAAACAATTACCACATCCTATTTGGGAATTGACAACTCAGCTTTTTTTGACACCGATTTGCATATTACGGATTGGCTACGCCAGTTTTCTGCAGAGCAAGATGAAGCGTATATTCGTGGCTTTTTGGGACGAATGCTTTTTTCAGGCGATGATTCTTTGAAACCTGTTAAAGTCCTCTCTGGTGGAGAGAAAGTTCGCTGTATGCTTTCAAAAATGATGCTTACAGGGGCAAATGTTTTGATCATGGATGAGCCAACAAACCATCTTGACTTGGAAGCAATTGAGAGTTTAAACAAGGCACTCATTGATTTTCCAGGAATTGTGCTTTTTAACAGCCATGACCATGAATTTATTTCATCGATTGCAAACCGCATTATTGAAATTACCCCGAACGGCGTTATTGATCGCATGATGGATTTTGACGATTACCTAAAGGACGAGCAAGTTAAATCTGTTAGAAATGACATGTATAAAGGAATTTCTAAAAACGTCCGTTTCTAAAAGTGATTTTTTTGTGAATACCGATTTTGACAAAACTTGTATGAATAATGTATCAAAAAAAACTTTGGGTAATGAAATGATTCATTCTGAGCTTAAAGCTATTTGTAACTCAGAAATTCATCAAGTTATTTTGTCAAAGCCCGTGCAGTCACAGGATAATCAGTTTGAAAAAATAAAAATTTCTTCGCTAAAAGAAAAGTTTTTTGTAGAATCTTTTAGCAAAACACAAGTTTTTCATCAACACCTTTCAAAAAGAGAGCTTGATCAGTTTTTAGAAAAAAATATTGGCATTCATTTTAAGTCGAGCAGTATAAAAACGAATAAAACTGAGTGGATTTTTTTGACCAATAAAAAAGGGCTTACAAGAATCATGAAAAAAAAAGTGCAAGAAGTCGCTTGTACGCTTGAAAATAATCATAATCGGACAAAAAATTATTTACTGCCAGAAGGAAATGCAATTCCTTTTTTTGTTGAACTTGGTGTTATGAATAAAGAGGGTAAAGTCCTTGCAAAACAGAGTGATAAGTTTCGCCAAATTAATCGCTTTTTAGAATATCTTAACGATATTTTGCCACAAATCCTTTTAAATAATCAAAAAAATGAGCTCAATATAATTGATTTTGGATGCGGAAAATCTTATTTAACTTTTGCCGTGTATCATTTTTTGACTGCGATAAAAAATCTTTCTGTAAAAATTATCGGGCTTGATCTTAAAAAAGACGTGATTGAAAATTGCAATCAGCTTGCAAAGAAATGCAATTACAAAAATCTTCATTTTATTCATCAAGATATTAATGATTTTGAAATTGATTGCTCCTGCGATTTGATGATTTGTTTACATGCGTGCAATACGGCAACTGATTTTGCCCTTGCAAAGGCGATAAAAAATAATATTTTTGCCATTCTTGCCGTTCCGTGCTGTCAAAGTGAAATCAATCAACAGTTAAATAAAAAATCTGTAAGTGCTGATTTACAAGGATTTATAAAGCACGGAATTATTAAAGAACGATTTGCAAGCCTTGCAACAGATATTTTACGCTCAGAGCTGTTAGAAACGTTTGGCTACGCGGTGCAAATTATGGAGTTTATCGACATGAGTCACACGCCAAAAAACCTGCTCATTCGTGCTATTAAAACGCGTACAAAACTGCATTCAAACGAAGAAAAAAATCATCTTTTAAATTACACTGACGCTTACAATAATATATGCCAAAAGCTTGGAGTAAAACCAATGCTTGAAAATCTGCTGAGCTGAATAAGGAAGGATTATGAAACTGCCACAAGGAAAAATTGCACCCAAAATTATTGCCATCGATTTGGATGACACGCTTTTGAAAGAAGATTTGAGTATTTCTGAATACACCGTTGACGTGATTCAAAAAGCCCTAAAAAAGGAGATTTACATAGTGCTTTGCTCTGGGCGAACGGACAATGCCATTCTTCCTTTTATTCGCCAGCTTGAAAGTGCCGCAAGCCCCTTTGGCCGTTACATGATTAGCCAAAACGGCAGCTCTATTTTTGATCTCCACAAACGAGTGCCTTTATATTCACGCACCGTTGACCCTGATGTAATAGTTCATGCATATAAAGAATCTTCAAAGCGAGGAATTTCGTGTGAATGTTATGATGAATCAACAATTTACGCACCATTTATGAGCAAGTGGATTGAGCGGGATGTTTTACTCAGTGGACTTAAATTAAAAATTGTTGCTGATTTTGAAACTCATTTGCGTAGAGGCCAGCCAAAGCTTGTTATTTCTGGCGATCCTGAAGAGCTTTTGAAATTGCAAGTACAGTTAAAATCCGATTTTGGAGACAAAGCCGTTGTTTTTACGAGCAAACCGTACTTTTTAGAAATTATGCCAAAAGAAACGGGCAAGGGAGAGGCTCTCAAATATTTGGCAGAAACGATTCTTTCATTGCCACCAGAGACAACTATGTGCTTTGGCGATGGCATGAACGACGAATCTATGATTACTTACGCACATTTTAGCACCGCCATGAGTAATGGACTTGACCACATTAAAAACATTGCCCGCTTTGTTAGTGAAAAATCCCATAACGAAGACGGCGTTGCACACTTTATTGAAAAATATTGCTTATAAATTATAGTCACTCACAGTGGAGAGATTTAAAGCGTAGCAATGCCTTCTTTTTCGTTATCACACGCAAGATCAAAGGCTGTTAATCCATTTGAATTTTGATCATGCGGATTCGCTCCGTTAGCTAAAAGAAATTCTGCGACATGTAAGTGTCTATTATACGAAACCCACAAGAGGGCTGTCTCTCCGTTTTTATCTTGGTGATTAATAGTAGCTTCTTTATCGATAAGCAGTTTTACAATAGAAATATGACCATTCATGGCGGCGAACATTAAAGGGCTAGCTCCATTTTCATTAGGAAGATTTACATCTGCACCTACTTCTATGAGTAGATTCGCTAAATCAAAATCACCTTTTATGGAAGCAATTATTAAGGCTGTTTCTCCCTCAACATTTTGCTGATTTGCATCAACTCCCTTGCTTAGGAGATACCAGACATTTGATAAATTTCCATCATAAGCTGCGTCCAGTAATGGACTGTCGCCAATTTCATTTTGGAAGCTGTAATTTGTTGGTGGTATGTAATTGCTCATAAAAAATCCTTTTGCTAATTTATTGCTAAAGCTTATGCAGTTTTTCTATATTTGTCAATTAAAAAAGTTTGTTTTGTGCAAGTGATTGCAGCGGTATCCTTTGAGGAAAAGCTTTCAAGAAGATTTGCCTCAAAGATTTAAGCGAAAAGCACGGTTTGCCACTTTGTGGCAAATGCACCCAAAAGAAAAAATCATAAAACTGTAATAAAAATAGAAGTAATTTATAATTGAGGATTTTTAAATTGTGTGAAAGTGCTGGGCAAAAGTCGCTCAGAGTATTTTTTTAGGTTGTTAAAAGCTTTTAAATATTGTAGAGTAGAGGGGATTTTATTGGGGAGTATAAAAAATAGTGTGCGAAGGGGTTGTATGAAGCTTTTTATTATGGGCGTCTTTTTGTGTTTTGCTTTTCAGGGGATGGCACAAGAAATTAATTTGGATAGGCTGCAAAATTTTTCCATTGGTGGGGGCGGGCTTTTTTATAACGATATCGACGGTGGTTATTGTGATATGGGATTTAAAATTTATAGCTGGATTGAAGAAAGGATAATTATTAGAAATCATTTTCAAATTGGTGGTGGAATTGATTCATCGCTTGCGTTGTTGCTTTTTATTCGGGAGCGAATACTGGTGAGTTTTATAACGCCAGTAGTTGAAAAGTTTTCATTTAGTCATTATTATGGAACAGACTTTGCTGTAATGTTTTTGAAGTCAAAGATTGTAAATCAAGATTTTTTTGATTTGCCGTTAGCTATGGAAGTACGTGTGCTGGCGGGATCGGACTTTATTATAAAGGGAAAATCTGCAATTTTTATAGAAAGCGGCCTTGCGTTTCGGTTTGCGTCTAAAGGTGCTTTGGAAGATTTTTCTGGTTTGCGAAAAGTTGCCGCATTTATTTCAATTGGAAAAAAAGGATATATCGCTAAAAAATGACAGGACAAGCTAAAAAATCTGCAATAAAAAAAATTAAAACGCTCATGTATACGGGTAAAGTAAATGTTGATGTTTTTCGCTCAACGATTGAAAAAAAATTTGTGACGCCTTTTTTACCAAGCAAGGTTGAATATCGCACGACAATTATCAATGGAATAAAAGCCGATTTATTAACGCCAGAAGTTTCTGCTAAAAGTCGTGTTATCATGTATATATGTGGTGGCTCCTTTGTTGGAAGTTCACGCTGTGCATGGCGAAGTTTTTGCTGCTCGCTTTCTAATGAGTCCTCCACACGAATAATCGTTCCAGAGCTTCGCCTTCCGCCTACAGATGCGTATCCTGCAGGCTTAGAGGATGCCTTAGTTGTTATAAAAAAAATGCTTGAGCATGATGATGAGATTTATCTTGTCGCTGATAGCTCTGGATGCTCCATTGCACTTGCAACAATTTTGAGCTTGAGTGCAATTCAACTAAAAAAAATTAAGGGCATTGTATTTTTTTCTCCTTGGCTTAATTTGAGCAACTCCTCCAGTGTTTTTACTGATAAGGCGAATGACGGTGTTTTAACCAGTGATGTTGTTAAATCCTCTTCGTTGGCATATACGCACATGACAAATCTTGAAAATCCGCTGATTTCACCTGCGTTACAAGATTCTTCTGCCTTTAAAGATTTTCCACCTTTTTTTATTCAAGTGGGAAGTTTAGAGCCACAACTAAAGGATATTCAAGCATTTGTATCGCTGCTTGAAAATGAAGGCGTGCAATATACTATTGATAAATGTGAAGATATGTTTCACTTGTTTCAGTTTGCTGATGAGCTATCAGAAGCGCAGCGTGCGGTTGAAAGAGCGGGACTTTTTATTAAAAATGCTGAAAAAAATGAGGATTTTTAGTGGAGTTAGTTGCACCTGGTGGAAATTTAGAAAAACTTCATTATGCATATGAATATGGAGCTGACGCTGTCTACATAGGCTTAAAAAAATTTTCACTGCGAATTAAAGCTGATAATTTTTATGACAATGAGTATGAAGTTATCACTCAATTGAAAAAAAAATATCCCCAAAAAAAATTATTTTGTACCTTAAATATCACCTTTCATAATGAAGATATTGATCATTTTCTTAGCGAAATTGATTATTTTAAGCAATATCCGTTTGATGCGTTCATTATACAAGATATTGGATTGGTGCCGATTATTCAAAAACACTTTTCGCAGAGTGCCTTGCATTTGAGTACGCAGGCAAATTGTATTAATCGAGAGGCAGTAAAAATCTATCAAAAAATGGGTTTTAAGCGCGTTGTACTTGGAAGGGAAACTACACTCAAAGAAATTAGAGAAATAAAAGATGCTGTCCCTGATATAGAAATTGAAGCTTTTGCTCACGGAGCAATGTGCATCGCGTACTCTGGCCGATGTCTTTTAAGTGCCAATACAACAGGAAGAAGTGCTAATGCAGGATTTTGCTCTCATTCTTGTCGCTGGGATTACAAAGTTCTTGAAGAAAAACAGCGACCTGGACAGTATTTTCCCATTTTTGAGGGAGAAAATTTTACTGCAATTTTATCATCAAAAGATTTGTGCATGGTTGACCACTTAGATGACTTAAAAAATGCTGGCGTTGATTCACTTAAAATTGAAGGGCGCATGAAAAGCCTTTATTACGTTGCACTTATTACGCGAGCCTACCGCAAAGCAAGTGATGTTTTGGATGGAAAAATTACCGAACAGGAAGGAAAGCCTTTTATTGATGAGATTTATAAGACTTCTCATCGTGAATTTGCAACAGGATTTTATTATAGCCGAGCTGATGCAGATAAAACAACATGCTCTGCTACGGACGGTGAGTTTGACTTAGTTGCAACAATCGGCAAAAAAATTGAAAATCAAACAGATTTTTTTGAAAAAGCCTTGTCCGCTGAAAAAACTGAAAATCAAAAATTTGAGCAAATGCATCCGCAAAAAAAAGAAGCTCACCTTAAAGAACAAAAAATAAAAGGTAAAATTGAGTTTCTTAAACAAAAAAATGGATTTTTTTTATACGAATATAATCCCCTCAATAAAATTGAGTTAAATCAAAAACTTGAATACGTTGCTCCAAATATTGTTTCTATAGAAGATGATACTTATCAGTTTATTGACCCTGAAACGTGCACCATTCGCCCTTGGATTAGTCATGGCCATTCTTGCTTCATTTACACCGATAAGCCAATACAAGAAGATTTTATTGTGCGGGCAAAAATTTAAATTAACATGATTTTTTTCGTTACGCATTAAGCAAAAGCAAAAAAAACCGATATAAAATCATGATTATTCTAAAAAATTATTTTATTCCTCTTTTTTGTATTACGATTGCATTGATTTCTTGTGCCACAACCTCAATTGATGGACGCGATATTAAAACTACTGATGACTTAAAAAAACTTCCACCTGTTTATATTATGGGCGAGGGCAAAAAAACAAGTGATGAGTTGTATGAATTTTTTATAATCCAAAATACTGCAGGATCAAACACCATTGCTCTTGAATTAGCAAACTTATATATTGAAGAAGGCAAAACCGAAGGCGTAAATTCCGATGTTGCGTTTATTCAAATGTGCTTAGAAACAGGCTTTTTAAAATATGGTGGGCTTGTTACTCCAGAGATGAACAATTTTTGTGGCCTTGGTGCAATTGATGAAAACAATAAAGGCCTTTCTTTTCCCACTGCTCGAATTGGTGTTCGAGCACATATTCAGCACTTAAAAGCATACGCGTCGGTAGATCCACTGCAGCAACCACTTGTTGACCCTCGCTATAGATACGTTAATCCAAAGGGCAAGTCTCCAACTATTGAAGGCTTAGCTGGAACATGGGCAGCCGATAAATCCTATGCTATCAAACTTATGCGCCTGTACACTGATTTGCAATCACGATAACTCTTTCAGTAAAGAAAATAAATTTTCTTCAGCAAAGCTAAAAAAAGCATTGCGAGTAAGAATTATATGATCTAACAGCGTAATTCCCAAAATACGAGAGGCTTGCAAAAGTCTCTCTGTTACTTTAATATCCTCATTCGACGGCTCTTTTTGCCCAGACGGATGATTGTGGCAAATAATAACGGCAGCACTTCGCTCTTGAATTGCACTGGCAAAAATCTCACGGGGATGGATTATAGTGTGATTGAGTGTTCCAATGCTTACCACTTGAATTTTTTGTATAACGTGTGCTCCATTTAATAACACACACAGAAAATGCTCTTGCTGCTCAAGTGCGTAATGTTGCACCATTGGAATAATATCCCTTGGCTGACTAATCCTAACCTCATTATGAGCGTTCAGCCTTTTACCAAGCTCAACTGCCGCTGCAATAATGATTGACTTTGCACTTCCCATCCCCTCAATCGATTGTAAACTCTCAATCAAATTTTTATGTTGATTTTGATGAATACACGAAAGCACTTTTTTTGCAAGCACTTCCACAGGCGATTTTTGTGTTCCAGTTCCAAGAATAAGCATTATCAATTCATAGGTGCTTACACAATCAGTACCACGCTCAAGAACGCTTTCACGTACATTGGGCTTTTTCATTTGTTGATAACTTATAGAGGTCTCGCGAATGATATTTTTTTCATAATCAGTTTTCATTAATTACTATATAGATTTTTCCTAATGAAAACCTTGCATTTTATCTTTATTTTTTTAGCTTATCTTCTTCAATTAATTCTCGCAAAGCCTCAACGGCAACCTCAATTGGCCCGCCTGTGTCATGCACCTGCTTGTCTTCAAGCCCTAATTCACGGCGAGTTTGATTTGCAATCACCAACAAAATAGATCCAACACGCACTCGACGCGTTGCCCCCACAATAAAAAGCGTTGCTGACTCCATCTCAGAGCATAACGCTCCACAACCTTTCCATGCTTCCCATTTATTGATCAAATCATAACTTACAGGCATTGATTGCGGACTGTGCTGCCCATAAAATGAATCCTTGCATTGTACAACACCAATGTGATGTGGCTTTTTTTGTGCCTTTGCCGCCTTTACCAAAGCCGACATTACCGAAAAATCTGCAACAGCAGGGTACTCAATAGGAGCATATTCACGACCCGTTCCCTCATGGCGAATTGCACCAGATGCAATAACTACATCGCCTGCAAGCACTTCTTTTTGCATGCCGCCCGATGTTCCCACTCGAATAAACGTATGTGCCCCACAGTGAATTAACTCTTCTAAGCCAATTGCCGCAGATGGGCCTCCAATCCCCGTTGACATAACACTGACTTTCTCCCCATTGAGCGTTCCCGTATACGTTGTGTATTCACGATTTGATCGTATAAACTGCGGATTGTCAAAATGTTGGGCAATTTTCTCGCATCGCCCTGGATCCCCTGGCAAAATCACATATTTTCCAATATCTTTGCTCGTCAATTGAATATGATACTCAAAATCCTCGGCATAAACTGAACTCATTTCATCCCCCTTGTATAAAAAACAGTGTACTGCAAAAAACGCCGTATGTAAAGAAAAATTTTTATTTATGTAAAATTGCAAAAGGGCGTTCCCCTTCGCACAAAAATTACCAACCGAACTAAAAAGGCGAAGGGTCGCTGCTTCTGTAGTACTCCTCGCGATAATCCATGCTCCGCTGTGGGGTACTACTGCCACCAGCTAACGCGGTAATTCAATAAAAGAAAAATGAAATTTAAAAAAAAGATTGCTTTTTTTCTATTATGCTTTATACTAAATGTAGCTTAAATTTAATGGAGTTATTGTAATGGGAGTTCTAAAAGAATTATTGACAGGACGAATTCAAAAAGTTGAGTCTTGTAAAGATTGGGAAGAGGCCGTACGACTTGCGGCAAATCCGTTGATTGAATCAAAAAGTGTGAATCAATCATATGTCGATGCTATGATTAAAAATATTAGCACACTCGGTGCTTATATGATTTTATTGCCTGGTGTTGCAATGCCGCATTCACGCCCAGAAGACGGATGTATTAAAGGCGGTTTATCCTTACTAAAACTTGATAAACCAGTTATCTTTCCTGCAGATAATGCTGTTTGGCTTATTCTTGCCTTAGGTGCTACTTCTGCTGATTCACACATTGAAACGATAGAAGCACTCGCTGATTTCCTTGATGATGAAGAGACAATAAGTGCTCTTGAAATTGCAAAATCCACAAATGAAATACTAAATCTCATTCCATAAAAACTCCCCATAGCAAATTTAAACTTTATTTTTTTAGCTAAAATTCCTTTGTTTATGATTTTACTTATATCACTTACAAAGAAATTTTCAAAAATATTTGTTCCTGCAACAAATTAGAAAATTAATTGATTAAAAAATATTTTTATGATATACTGATGTATCATATTTTTATTAGGGAGTTTTAATTATGAACGTCGTTGTTACAAAAGATCACAATGAAAGCTGTATGCTCACTGCAAAAAAAATTGCAGATATTATTAATGCAAATACAAAAGCTGTGTTAGGGCTTGCAACGGGAGGAACAGCTGAGCAAGTGTATGCAGAGCTTGTTACACTTTACAAAGCAGGCAGTGTTTCTTTTAAAAATGTTCACACGCTTAATTTAGATGAATATGTTGGCCTAGCAGGTGATCACGATCAAAGTTATCGTTATTTTATGAATAAGCATTTATTTAACAACGTTGATATTGATAAAAATAATACATTTGTTCCTTGTGGAACAGGTAATCAAGAACAATCCCTTGCAGAATTTCAATCTCGACTAGCACAAAAGCCACGTGATTTTCAGCTTTTAGGTGTTGGTCCTAATGGACATATTGCTTTTAATGAGCCAGCTTCTGCTTTGCATTCCGATGCTCATATTGTAGAAATTGCTTCTGCAACAATCAAGGCAAATGCACGCTATTTTGCTACAGAAGCTGATGTTCCAAGAAAAGCTTTCACCCAAGGAATGGGGGATATTATGAAAGCAAAGTCTTTGGCCTTACTTGCAACAGGAAAGGTTAAAGCTGATGCAATGAAAGCACTTTTATTGAACGATGAAATTACAACTGATTGTCCTTGTACATTTTTAAAAGCACATCCAGATGCTACTATTTATATTGATAAAGAACTTGCCGATACTATTGGTTATAAGGGCTAATAAAAAGGGTCTCTAGTGAGACTCTTTTTTGTGTCATTGATTACTTCATCCTTGCATGAGGCAAAAAAAACTATTGCAAAACTGTGTAGTTTTTCATTATAAATAGACTATCAAATGCGTTCTGCTATAAAATGAATAGGAGAATCTTAGGAGAAAATTATGCAAAAATTAGTTGCAACCCCTGTTTCAAACGGCTTTGCCTTGGGTAAGGCTTTTATTTTTCAACTCGAATCCCTTGAAAGTGAAGTAAAAGCTATTTTAGAAAGTGAGGTCGCTTCAGAAAAAAAGAAACTTGATTTTGGTTTATTAGGGACACGCAAAGAAATAGAAGGCTTATTAGTTGCTGCTGCTGAAAATGGCAACGATGAGCAATATAAGATTTTTGAATGCTACCTTGAAATGATTACTGATGCTGAACTTATCAATGAAATTCACAGTTATATCAGTGATAATCTAGTTTCTTTGGATAATGCTCTTTTTGCAATTTGTGATAGCTATGTGCAACAAATGCTTGCAATAGATGATCCTTATTTTCAAGCTCGTGCTGATGATTTTAAGCAAGTTTTTCGTATGATAAAAGCCGCTTTAAATGGTTCAAGTGAAAAAGCTAAGCCAACTGAGAATTTTATTTTAGTTGCTAAAGAAATTGGCCCTGCCGATATGGCAAAAATTGATAAGCAGTTTTTACGTGGATTTATTCTTGAAACGGGGAGTAGAACTTCTCATGCTGCAATAATTTCTCGAGCTATGGGAATTCCTATGATATCTGGAATTCCTAATATTGAAAAAACTATTGAAAATGGATCTTTTTTAGCTTTAAGTGGCAAAGATGGCTGTATTTACGTTAATCCGTCTGAAGAAATTTTAAATGACTTTCAAAAAGAAATTGAAAATCAAATTATGCAAAAAAAAGATATCATGAAGCTTCTCCATGAACCGACACAAACACTTGATGGGCAAAAAATTACTCTGTATGCAAATATTGGAACGGTTGAAGAGCTTACAAGCGTACTTGAAAATAATGCTGACGGTATTGGACTTTTTAGAACTGAATTTCTTTTTATGGAAAATGGTGGCAATCGCTTACCAACAGAGGAAGAGCAGTTTCGTGCTTATAAGTCAATCTTGACAGCAATGAATGGAAAGCCTGTTATTTTTAGAACACTTGATGCAGGTGGGGACAAAAATATTGCAGCCTTATCTATTCCGAAAGAAGAAAATCCTTTTTTGGGTTGGCGAGCTATTCGATATTGTCTTAAACAACAAGAAGTTTTTCGCTGTCAGTTGCGCTCTTTATTGCGAGCAAGCAATCATGGAAATGCAAAAATTATGATTCCAATGATAATCTCAGTTGATGAAATTTTGCAGACAAAGAAAATTATTGATGAAATCTATAAAGAGCTAGAGGCAAGCGGTGAGCCAGTCAAGGTAAAAGTTCCTGTTGGTATTATGATTGAAACGCCTGCAGCTGCGGTAAATGCAGAAGAGCTTGCAAAACATGTTGATTTTTTTAGTCTTGGAACTAATGATTTAACGCAGTATACGCTTGCAGTTGATCGAGGAAATGATAAAATTGTTGATTTGTATGATGAAGGGCATCCTGCTGTTTTAAAATTAATTGAGCAAGTTATCGCTGTTGGAAAAAAAGCTGGTATTGCGGTAGATTTATGCGGTGAAATGGGTGGAGATACTCGATTTACAGAAACACTTCTTCGTTATGGTTTAAAAGAATTTAGCATGAGTCCAATACATATTTTACCTGTAAAGAAAGTTGTTCGCTCAATAAAATTATAGAAAATAAACATTAGAGAGAAAAGGCTGTATAAAAAAGTATGCAATTTGTATTATTAAGTGTACGCCTTACAGGAATAATATTTTGCTTGTATTTGACTTGTAATTTTTTATTTTTTTGAATAAAATAAGGTCATGAATAAACGTCTTATTACTTCTGCTTTACCGTATGTAAATAATATTCCTCACTTAGGAAACTTAATTCAAGTGCTCTCAGCTGATGTTTTTGCACGCTTTTCGCGCTCTCGTGGTTATGAAACGCTGTATGTTTGTGGCACAGACGAGTATGGAACGGCGACGGAGACACGGGCTTTAGAAGAGGGAAAAACACCTAAAGAGCTGTGTGATCATTATTACGCGATTCATAAGTCAATTTATGAATGGTTTGAAATTTCATTTGACCATTTTGGGCGAACATCTTGCGATCAACAAACGCACATTGTCCAAAATATGTTTTTAGATTTAGAAAAAAAAGGCTTTATCACTCAAGAAACAATTGAGCAGCTTTTTTGCGATTCTTGCGATCGATTTTTAGCTGATCGGTATGTTCGTGGCCTTTGTCCTCATTGTGGCTCTGAGGATGCACGCGGGGATCAATGTGAATCTTGCGGAAAACTCCTTGAGCCAACAGATCTTAAAAGCTCTCGGTGTTCAACCTGTGGTTGCGAGCCAAAAGCAAAATCAACAACTCATCTTTATATAGATTTGCCCTCAATTCAAAAAGATTATGCTCCGTGGATGGAACAGACGAGCATTGACGGGAAGTGGGCAAAAAATGCAGTTCAAATGACGCATGCATGGATTCGAGATGGCTTGCAAAAAAGGGCGATTACCCGTGATTTGAAGTGGGGTATTCCTGTTCCAAAAGAGGGCTTTGAAAACAAGGTTTTTTATGTATGGTTTGATGCACCAATTGGCTACATTTCTATAACAAAAGAGCTTTCTGATATTAGTTGCGGCACTGACTACGAATTTGACTGGAAAAACTGGTGGCTGCCCCAAGAAAATAACAAAAAAGTTGAGCTTTTTCAATTTATTGGAAAAGATAATATTCCTTTTCATACCGTAATTTTTCCCTCAACTTTGATTGGAAGTGGCAAAAATTGGACAAAGCTTTTTCACATGTCGAGCTCAGAATACTTGAATTATGAGGGCGGAAAATTTAGCAAGTCTAAAGGTGTTGGCGTTTTTGGAAGCGATGCAAAAGAATCGGGAATTCCTGCAGATATGTGGCGTTTTTATATTTTTTATAATCGCCCAGAAAAGTCTGATACTCAGTTTGTTTGGAAGGATTTTCAAGAAAAACTTAACAGCGAATTTGTTGGCAATTTATGCAATTTAGTTAATCGAACGACAACCTTTGTTTCGCGTTACTATGACGGCATTATTCCTGATGGCGTTGCCGATGAGGCTCTATGGAGCAAAGTCAAAGCAGCTGAAGAAAAAATGACTCAGTATTTTGAGTGGGCGGATTTAAAAGAAGCTTTTCACACTGTTTTTGAGATTTCCTCTATTGCAAATAAGGCGTTTCAAGATGGTGAGCCATGGAAAACGAAGGATACAAACCCTAAGAAAGCTGCGTCCCTTATTCGAGATCTTTGCTACGTAATAAAAGATTTAATGATTATGGTGCATCCTTTTGTGCCATTTTATGCTCAGAAAGTGATGTCATTTTTTGATAGAACGATTGTCGATAACAACATAACTCAAAAAAAGAATGAAGATGCTTTTACTTGGAGCGATCTTGGAAAAACACAGGGGCTAGAAAAAATAGTTTACACTGAAATTATTTTTAAGCCACTTGATGCAAAAAAAGTTGATGAATATCGCACTCAATATGCGGGGACTCAAACTGAGCGTGCTGAAAAAAAATTAAAACAAAATTCACCAAAAAAGGAACATAAAATGGAAGAAAAAAAAGAAGAGATAAAAATTGACCCCATAGCAGTTTTTAATGAAAAAATAGCACTCAAAGTTGCAAAAATCGTTAAAATTGAAAAACACGCTGATGCGGAAAAATTGTATGTCATTAATTTAGATGATGGCTCTGGCATTGATCGCATAATTGTTTCAAGCTTGGTTCCTTTTTATAAAGAAGAGGAATTATTTGAAAAATCAATTATTATTGTTGACAATTTAAAACCGAGAAAAATGCGTGGCATTGAAAGCAGGGGAATGCTTTTAGCCGCAGAAATAACTGATAGTGAAGGAAATGAGATTTGTGATGTCCTTGAATGCGACTGGGCAAAACCTGGAACCCCTGTAATTCTTGAAGGGACAGATCCTGCTGCACTTAAAGCTGAAAGACTTGACGCTGAAACTTTTTTCTCTGTTCCTATATCGTGCGTAAATAAAGTTGTTAAAATAAACGAATTCAATCTTGTTGCAGATGGCAAACAAATTATGACAAAAAAAATTGATACTGGCAGTGTCGGTTAATCGTAGTTTTTACATGATTTTTAAGTGTTTTCTTCTATAGAATAGGCATGAATTCACTTGAAAATATTTTTGAAAATGCAGAGGATATGGATTTTATTGCGAGTCGCTACTTTGGAATAAAATATTTATTTCCATGGCAGAGGCTAGTTATTTCTAATATTATTGAAGCATCTTCATATGAAGAATACATTAAATCTGAAAATCCTGAATTATCAAATCAAATTGTGCTTTTGCCAACAGGAGCAGGAAAATCTCTGTGTTTTTTAGTGCCAGCCTTGCTTTTAAAAGGATCGACACTAATTATTTATCCTCTTTTAGCTTTAATGAATGACCAACAACGTAGAATTTTTGATGCAGGTTTAGACTGTGTTATTTTTAAGGGGCAACAAAGCTTACAGGAACGACAGGAAAATTTTCAAAAAATACGTAGGGGTGTCAAACTTATTCTAGTAAACCCAGAGGTCTTACAAGATAAAGATTTACTAGAAAATCTTTGCAAAAGTAGTATTTCTCACGTTGTAATTGATGAAGCTCACTGTGTTTCTGAATGGGGAGATTCTTTTCGCCCAGCATACTTGACTCTTGGAAAAATTATACAAAAGATAAATCCCTCTGTTACAACAGCATTTACCGCAACTGCATCGCCAAGTGTTTTAACACGCATTTCAGAAATTCTTTTTTGTGGAATCTCTCATGTTGTTGCAGGAGATTTTGATCGTCCAAATATTCATTATTCAGTCAAGCATGTCTTATGCAAGGAAAAGCAAGCGGCCATTCTGGCATTAAAAGAGCAAAAACCATTGATTATTTTTTGTTCAACACGGAGTAGGGCTGAAAAACTTGCTTTATTTTTGTGGGAAGTTTTAGAAAATGACTCGGTGAAATTTTATCATGCAGGATTATTAAAGGAAGAAAAGGATGATGTTGAAAAATGGTTTTACAAAAAAACTGATGCAATTCTTGTAAGTACTTGTGCCTTTGGTATGGGAGTTGACAAAAAAGATATAAAAACAGTTATACATTTAGATCCGCCGTCAACCGTGGAAGCTTATATCCAAGAAGCGGGAAGGGGAGGTCGGGATGGTTCTGTTGCTCAAGCAATTTTGCTGTGGTCGCCTGCTGATACAAAAAAGGCCTTGACTTTTCACAAAAATGATCGACAGCGTGTGCTTTATAACTTTGCTACTACTACAACTTGCCGACGGCAGATTTTACTTACCGCATTGGGGGCTCAGGAAGTTGTATGCTCTGGTTGTGATGTTTGTAATAAAACGGCAAAATACTCTTATGAAGAACTTGATGATCTAAAAATCACTTGTAACTTACCCAGAAAAACCAAAAGAGTGCCGACAGCTGAAAGAATAAAAAAAATATTAAATGATCTAAGTTTACAAAATTTACAAGAGAAAATTTTTGAAAATACAGATATTAAACAAATAACTCAGTTTTTAGCAGAAAATTTTCATTAGCTGAATACTTATATCCGTTGTAATTTTAAAAGATTTCTCTTGGCTTATTAAAAATATATCTTCTTTTTTTAGAGGAAGTTTTTCATCATTTTTATCATGAATAAAACCCTCACCATCAAGCACAAATAAAGCAACCATATCGTGGCAACTAACAGGGGTTAGATCTTTTTCGTTAGTAATATTTAAAAACTCTAAATTAAAAAAATCACAAGAAAAGCTTGTAGTGAAATTATTGGCAATTTGAGTTTTTAGACATTCTTTTGGGGCATTTATGATTACATCGAGCGATTTTTCTATATGCAGTTCTCGAGGTCGTCCCCAATCATACAGACGATAGGTAATATCGCTGGGCTGTTGAACTTCTAAAATTCGTAAACCTCCACAAATTGCATGCACCATGCCTGCTGGAATATAGAGAAAATCTCCTTTTTTAACAGGCGTCATAAAAAGCTTTTCATCTAGCTTATTTTGTTTTATTGCGTTTTCAAGCTCATCACGGGAATAAAAATCATTTAAACCTGCAACTAACTTTGCATCTTCTGTTGCTTCCAGAATATACCAGCATTCAGTTTTGCCGTAGGAGTTTTCGTGCATTTTTGCATACTCATCATTTGGATGAACTTGCACAGAAAGCGTATCGTTTGCTTGGATAAGCTTTATTAAAAGTGGATAGTCTTTATTCAAAACGTCAAACAAGGGTTTTTCTTTATAGGTTGACTGTCCATGCTTTAAGGTTGATACAAGCCATTGTTCATATCCCCAAACTTTTTCTGACATAAAAGGATTTAATTTCATTATTGATTTCATGGGAAAATAATAGCACTTTTTTTTATATTAAACAATAAAGTAGTAATAAGTTCTATATGTTTTACTACCGATAATATATATTCTGTCTACTTAAATGCTTTACAAATATAAAAAAACTATGTATACTACTAATTATGATATTAACCGCAGTTATTATGGCAGGTGGCTCTGGGACGCGACTTTGGCCAAAAAGCACAAAAGAAAAACCAAAGCAATTTTTAAGTCTTACTGATGATGGAAAAACGCTTATTCAGCTCACTGTCGAAAGGCTTCTTCCAATTATTTCTTGTGAGAATATTTTTATTATTACAAATGACTTGTATAAAAATATTTGTATTGAGCAGCTGACATGCTACGCAATTCCACATAAAAATATTTTATATGAGCCTGTAGCAAGAAATACAGCACCTGCAATAACGCTTACCGCTTGTCATATTCAAAATATTCACAAAGATGCAATGATGATTGTGCTTCCGTCAGATCATCTTATTAATGGTGATGTAAATCTTTATACGCAAGATATTTTAAAAGCCGTTGATTTTGCCTGTAATGATAAATTGATAACAATCGGGATAAAGCCAACATATCCAGAAACAGGCTATGGATATATTTATCATGATGCTGATGATGTTTTAGAATTTATTGAAAAGCCTTCCTTTGAAGTGGCTCAATCATATGTAGAAAATGGAAACTATCTTTGGAATAGCGGCCAGTTTATTTGGAAAACTTCGGTAATTTTGGATAAGATCAGGCAGTTTGAACCAGAGATGTACAATCTTTTAAGTTGCCCTACTCTTTTAGAATTTTCAGATTTTGCTGAAAAATTTTCACAGTGCAAGTCAATTTCGATTGACAACGCTGTCATGGAAAAATCAAAGGATATAAAGGTTGTCACTGCTCAGTTTGAGTGGGATGATGTTGGAAGTTGGCTTGCTCTTGAGAGAGTAAAAAAAGCTGATAAAAATAATAACATTCCTAGCGAACTTTCTATGCTGTATGATACAAAAAATTGTATCATACAAGGTGATAAAAAGATTGTTTGTATCGGTGTTGAAAATCTTATCGTTGTTGATACAAAAGATGCCTTGTTGATTTGCAATAAAAACAACACTCAGGATATAAAAAAAATCATACAATAAGTCTACTTTACCATACGCCAAGTGTCGTTTTTGCAGGTAAAGTTACTTTATCTCTTTTTTGAGTTCCTCTGTTTGCACAAAGCGAAAGCCGAGGTAGTTGTACGCCTCATCAGGATCGTAACTATAGCGATCGCCTGAAAGAATAAAACTTGCATAAGGACTCCAGCTTCCGCCACGAGCAACTCGTGCATATCCATACTTTGAGCCAGCTGAAAATTCCCCTTCGCTTACATTGTTATACGAAGCTTCCCAATCCCAGCAAAACTCTAAAATATTTCCGCTCATGTCAAAAAGTCCAAGAGCATTTGATTTTATGTTAGTGGCAACCTTTTGCGTTCCGTTTGTGTTCTCATCAAACCATGCAACATCTTTTCCACCAAACTGCACATTTTGCTCCATTGTTAAAACGCCACTGGGAAAATCGCCTCGTTGATACGTACCATCAAGTTTTTTTCGTGCCGCATATTCCCATTCGGCTTCCGTTGGCAAACGATATCCTGTGGAAGTAAAATCAGCCTCTGCTAAATCACACTTTGCTGAATCAGTTGAGTTACGCAAAACCTGCCCCTGAAAAGTATACACAGGCTTTAGCCCCTGAATTTCACTTAATGCATTACACCAAATAATTGCATCTCGCCAATTAATTGTTGTAACGGGATGATTTTTATTTTCCTCAGTCGGCAACTTCCCTCGCCTCCCGCCCGATCCTTCTTGCCCAGGGTTTTGAAAAACATATCCTCGCTTTTCAGCTAAAATGCGAATTTCATACCACAACTGATATGTTGTTTCGAATTTATTAATTTTAAAAGATTTTATATATCGTGGTGCAGTCAATGTTTGCGTATGCTCGCCAATAACAAAGGCGTCGTAATCAACAGGAATGCGGATTGAAACCATTGTTGTCATCGGAAAAGATATAGGTGCGTGTTTTTGCTCGCTTGTTGACTCAAGGTTAAGATTGTTAATTTCATTTATGGGAGTTTGAGGCAAATTTTGTGCGATAAGGTTTGAAAACAAGAAAATCGCAAAAAAAACTTTGCAAACAATATTTTTCATATCTTACGAATCTCCTTTTGGCTTCTTTTTGAAAAAAAATAATTTAGAGCGTTCTCTTTTTACTCGGACTGGCTTATCTTTTAGCAAGAAAAATGCTATGCACGAAGAAAATCCGCACATGAGCAAAATGAAAAAAAGCCCCATGTTGCTGTTTTCAAACGGCAGCGGAACATTCATGCCAAAAAGCCCTACAATAAAAGTTGGAACCATTAAAACAAGAGAAATAACGGTTAATTTTTTCATTATGATATTTAAATTGTTTGAAATAACAGAGGCAAATGCGTCCATCATTCCTGCAAGAATATCGCTGTAAGTTTCTGCCATTTCGATAGCTTGACGATTATCAACTTCAACATCCTCAAGCCATTCTCTGTCTTCTTCGTCCAAAACCAAAACGCGGGATTTCATCAGTTTTTCAAGCAAAAGCTGATTGCTTTTTAATGATGGCGTAAAAAAAACAAGCGATTTTTCAAGATTGAGCAGCTGGATAAGCTCGTTATTTTTGACCGATGCTTCCAATTCTTTTTGAATAATAATTGACCGCCGATTAATTTCTTTAAGATATTTCAAAAAAATCGAATCGCTTCGGCTCATAATTTGAATGGTAAAAGAGGTAAAGTCATTTAAAGTAACGCTACGAAAACGATTTGAACTCATATCGTGCAAGACTTCGCAATCCGTCCAGCAAATGGTAACGATCACGTCTGGAAAAAAAATAATGCCTAGCGGAATCGTCAAATAACTTATATCATTCGTCGAAACAAAAAGTGGCAGGCGTAAAATAATAAGTGTGTATGTGTCAACCTTTTCCACGCGTGAGAGCTCATCCTGATCCAAAATATCCAAAATATGCTGACTTTGAATTGCATACGTATCTTCGAGAATACGAATGTCCTCACGAGTAACTTCCCGTGCATCAACCCATAATCGCTCTTTTTTATTTATATTTGCTTCATCTTGTTTGATTAGTTTTCCATTTTCTTGCTGCCAAAAGGTTATCATAAGCCATTCCTTAAAAGTTAGAATATGTGCCTGACAGCCAATTTTTTTTACTTTGTGCTGAAGGCTTTTATTTTGTTTGTCGGTAACGTGCTACTCGGATACGAATCCATGCAAAGCCTCCTGTAAAAATGGAATGTCTTCATAATTCTATAAAAAAAGAAAAAAGTCAATATAATAGAAGAAAAATAACACACTTTATTTTTTTTGTGATTAAAAAAAGCAACTGTGCTGATTTGTAAACAAAACTGTAATTAATTGTAAATTGCTGAGGAAAAAACTTGACACATTAAAAAACTCGATATAAACTTATAATATGTTTAATTTTTCATTAAAAGGAGTTTAAAATGAAAAAAAGTATTCTAAATTTATTGGCTTTGATCATGATGACTACGTTTGCCTTTGCACAAGAAGCAACTGAGGATGCTGAGAAAGCAAGACAAAAAAAGTCTTCTGGAGTATCAGTGACGGGATCAAACAGTGTTGAGTTTGAGTTTAAAAAAGATCGTGTTGAAAAAGATGGTGACTTGCATGTATCAAAACTGCGAGAAAACTTTGAACTCGTTATTGAAAGTGAAAAATTCCATTTTTGGTATAAAGCACGAGTAAATCTAAATGAATGGGAACAAGACACGTGGAGAGCACACTTAATTAATGCTTTTATCCCTGGAGTCAACTCTGAAGAAGCTGGTGGTGAATCACATGCTAACCTTTGGCTTTTGCCTTCTAGTATGTTTGCAGTCGGTTTTGGAACTGATTTTGGCTATGACATTGGTGCGTATTCTTTTCTTGATGATGAGTTTTACCATATTGATAGCATTTGGAGAAGAGAGCTTGCAGGTGCTTCAAAGGGTGTTACGGTTGCAACATCAGGATTTGCCTTGCGTGTAATGCCAATTCAAGGTTTGACGCTTGTAACAAATGTTCCTTTGCAAAACTTTGATTTTGACAGAGGGTCTGATTTTAAAATGAATTGGGGTGTAAATTATACAAAGGAAGATATTTTTTCTGCAGGTCTTGGATACACTGGTACATTTGACAACGGAAAAAATCCTTGGAGTATGTATGCGGGAGTTTCATTACCAGTAATACCATTTGTAAAACCAGACTTGTTTATTCAAACATATACTATTGGCTCTAATGAAAGTGCAGCTCTTGACGGTGAGGATCTTGTATACAGTTCATTTGATTTAGGTATTCGTCTTAATATGGAGTTTGGTTCTTTTATTATTCAACCAGAATTTAATGCTTCTTTTATAAGTTTGAATGATAATCAAAAAAAAGAAGTGTCAAAAGATGTGTTAAAGAAAAATTATAAAAATCCTATTATAATCGGTATTCCAATGTCGTATGAAGTTAATGATGTTGTAACGCTAACTCTTGTTCCAGCTTTTGCTACTGGTGTTGAAGCTTATAGTAAACGAACTGATGGTGAGGTTAAAGATGAATGGAAGCTTTCTTTTGATCCACGTATCGCATTTAACACAAAAGTGGGAACTTTTACTATACGAGGCGGTATTATAATCGATTCTCATGTAGATATGGGTGAAAATAAAACAAAAACTAACTTTCTTGTTGACTTAGGTTGGCACTACAGATTCTAATCAATAGTTAGTATTTACAAAACACAAAAGCCGATTACCTTGTAGTCGGCTTTTTATTTTATTGCATGGGATACCCTTTTGTGAGTCAACAAGGGTAAGTTTATTTTTTATAATTACTGTTACCTACTTGACTGAAATATAAAAAAAAGCGATAATGTAAGGAAATTAACATAAATAGGAGAGCCATTGTGCCTTGCGGTAAAAAACGAAAAAAGCAAAAAATAGCAACTCATAAGCGAAAGAAAAAACTAAGAAAAAATCGACACAAGAATAAAAAATAGCTTATGAATACGGCCGTGATTGTATTTTTGTATTTTACAAATTTATAATAGCGGTCGTGTTTTTTATTTTACCCGTAATGTGGAGTCCTTTGTGTTGAAAGATATGAATTTTCCAGATGATTTAGTCAATCGTGAAATCAGTGAGTTAGAAAAACTAGCAAAAGAAATACGTAAAGAAATTATTAGCGTTGTTGGAACAAATGGCGGGCATCTTGCTAGTAATTTGGGTGCGGTTGAACTGACAATCGCTTTACATCGTTCTTTCAAAAGTCCCCGTGATGCATTAATTTGGGATGTTTCTCATCAATGCTATACACATAAAATTTTAACTAATCGTTTTAGTAAATTTTCAACTCTACGAACAAAAAATGGATTATCAGGCTTTACAAGACAAGATGAAAGTGAGCATGATTTTTTTAATGTTGGGCATTCATCAACATCAATTTCATCAGCATTGGGCTTGCTTGTCGGCAGAGAATTGCAAAATCAGCACGGAAAAGTTGTTGCAATTATTGGTGATGGAGCTTTAACTGGCGGAATGGCATTTGAGGCACTTTCCCACGCAGGGCAGATTTCTAAAAATTTGATTGTTGTTTTAAATGATAATCAAATGTCAATTAGTAAAAATACAGGTTCCCTTTCTAAATATCTGAGCCGTCTTACTACAACACGGCAATATCAATCCTTTCGGTATCGTTTTGACTGGCTGATTGATAAAATCCCTTTTGCAAATAAATTTTTATCCCCAATGATATTTCGTCTCAAACGCGGCATTAAGGCTATTTTTTTCAAAACGAACCTTTTTGTTGATTTGGGCTTTGAATATGTAGGGCCGCTTGATGGACATAATATAAAGGAGCTGTGTGCTGTTTTTGATAGGGCAAAAAATCTTCATCAGCCTGTTGTTGTTCATGTTGTAACGCAAAAAGGGCGTGGTTATGCTCCTGCTGAGAGTGATCCTGCAACGTTTCATGGAATTGGTCCTTTTTTGATTAAAGATGGAAAAGTTGAGAAAAAAAATCCTATTACCTTTACCGAAGCTTTTTCTAACTCTGTTGTAAAACTTGCAAAAACTGATAATCGGATTGTTGCCGTTACGGCTGCAATGTCAAAAGGAACAGGATTGCATTATTTTTCTCATGAATTTCCTCATCGTTTTTTTGACGTGGGCATTGCAGAACAACATGCGGTTACCTTTGCTGGAGGGTTAGCAAAAGCTGGGTTAAAACCTGTGGTTGCCATTTATTCAACCTTTTTACAGCGGGCAATTGATCAAATTATTCATGACATTGTTTTACAAAAAGACACCATTATTTTTGGTATTGATCGCTGCGGTGCTGTCCCTGATGATGGCGAGACACATCAAGGTATTTTTGATATTTCTTTGCTTCGCTCGATACCTCATTTGAATATTCTTTGTCCTGCTTCTGAAATTGAACTTGATTTGTGTATGAATTGGGCAAGTCAAGCGAAAATCTCGACAGCAATCCGCTATCCTAAAACAAATTGCCCCCAAGAATTTGAGGCCTTTACACAACCAATTGAAATGGGGCGAGGCGTTTTTGTTTCACAGGCAGAAGATGCCTCCTTGCTTCTGGTTTGTACAGGCGGAATTTTTCAGGAAACTCTTGATGCTTCACACTTGCTTTTTCTAAAAGGGATTGCTAATGATATATATAATCTGCGTTTTGCAAACTTTATTGATGAAGAGTATTTTTTATCGATAACAAAGAATTATTCTTTTGTAATATTTATTGAAGACGGAGTAAAAATTGGTGGCGTAAGTGAGGCTTTGCAAAATTTTTTGCTGAACAAAAATCAACATATAAATTCACAGATTTGTGCTTTTCCTTCAAGTTTTTTACCCCATGGAAAGCGCTTAGAAATTCTTGAAAGTGCAGGTCTTGCTCCCTTTCAAATTGCGACAAATGCCCAAATTTTATGCTCAAAAAAAACATCAAATCAGCAATACGACTTGAAAAAAGTTCACTAAAAACATACACTGTAAAAGCCTTTAAAAAATATTTTACGGAAAATTAATGACAGGATTAGATTCCATTAAAGACCTATATTCAAATTTTATTCGTCCTCTTTTAGATATTACCCTACTTTCATTTATTTTGTATAAGCTGTACACCATTATTATTCGTAGTTATGGAATGCAATTAATTAAAGGCGGAATCGTTCTTGCCTTAAGTTATGCCGTTATTTTAATTTTAAACTTATCAACGCTACAGTGGCTTATGGAAACAATTGCACCGGGAATTGTTATTGGTGTTGCCATTATTTTCCAGCCAGAAATTCGTAAAATTTTTATTAAACTTGGCCAAGGCGATTGGTTTAAAATTGGTAGTAAAATTAAGCATTCAAATATTGATTCTGTCTTGCTTGTTGCAGAAACGCTTTCAAAAAAACGTCGAGGAATGCTGATTGTCTTTGTTCGCCGTGTGAGTTTAAAAAATATTGCAGATACAGGCACAAAAATACAAGCAGATATTTCATCAAGCTTGCTTCTTTCTTTTTTTGAGTTTGACTCAGCCCTGCATGATGGAGCAGCTCTTATTCAAGGGCAAAAAGTTGTAGCAGCAGGATGTTTTTTGCCTCTTTCTGAGCAAAATGATATAAAAAAAACGTTTGGAACACGCCATCGAGCAGCACTCGGATTATCAGAAGAAAGTGATGCCGTAGTATTAATCGTTTCAGAGGAAACAGGTGCTATCAGTCTTGCTTTTGATTCAAAGCTTTATTACGACTTGACGATGGAGCAGCTAAATACAATGCTTGCCGAGCAACTTGCAATCGTTTCCGCTCAAAATCTGGAAAAGGAAGAATTACTTGATGATAAGACAGATTCTTGATCGCCTATCAAAAAATTGGACGGCAAAGGTTACGTGCATTTTTTTGGCAACAATGTTTTTTTTAATGTATAAAAATATCTCTTTAGGTGAAAAGATTTTTTCTGTGCCGCTTACCATTGAGGCTGATATTAATTTAACTCCTGTAAATGCCTACACAAAGCAGGTTCGTGTAAATGTAACGTGCGAGCGGCAGCAAGGTGCTGTATTAAAAGATGATGATTTTACTGCTTTTTTAGATTTAACGCCCTACAAAACTGCAGGAACATACACCGTCCCTGTTAAAGTGCATCTTTCCGAGGAAGCAACCAAACTTAATCCCATTCAAATTGAAACGGATCCAAAATTGGTTTCAGTCATTTTAGAAGAAAAACTTTTTTCCTCCCTATCAATTGGTATTGAGTTTTCAGGTCAACTTCCCTCAGGGTATGAGGTAAAGTCTTACTCGGTTGATCCTGTTGCGGTGCGAGTTTCAGGGCCTCAATCTATTATTGAAAAATCAACACCTATTTTTCCCGTCACCATAAACCTTAATGGAAGGCAAAAAAGCTTTACTGAAACAACGATGATACAATCCGATCAAAATCAATTTGTGGTAGAATTTCCGCGATCAGTTTTAACAAATGTTACAATCGGGACTAAGCAAGGAATGAAAATTATTGAAGCAAACTCAATTTATTATTTTGGATTGCCAGAGAATTTGAAAGTTGCGGAGTTAATCAGCCCTCTTTTTTTAGAGCTTTCTGGTGATGAAATCTTTTTGGAGTCTTTTAATCTTTCAAACTATTCGGTGCAAGCAGATTGCTCGTCTATTACTAAAGCGGGTATTTCAACTGTTCCCATTTTGGTCAACTTGCCGCAACAAATTTCTTTGCTAAATCAGCAAGATCTTGAGGTTACCCTGCTTATTGAACGGCAAAAAAAATTGAAAAAAAATGGCACAGATGATGACGATGACAGTGATTTACAAGAAATGAAAAATGATGAAGAGGATTTTATATTAATTGAGGATAATCTGCAATGATTGTAGGCACAGGCTGCGATATTGTCAAAGTTTCTCGATTTGAAAAGTGGCTTGAAAATCAATCTTTTTTAAATCGCTTTTTTCACGAGGATGAAATTCCTACCGTAAAAACGCCAGAATCACTTGCTTCACGCTTTGCCGCAAAAGAAGCCTTTGTAAAAGCTTTAGGAACTGGTTTTAGAGGAATAAGTCTAAAAAATATCTGCGTTATCTCCGATGATTTAGGTAAGCCTTTTCTCAAATTATATAATGATGCACATACAATTATTGAGGAAAAAAATGTCAAGGCTATTCATCTTTCATTATCGCATGAAAAAGAATATGCAATTGCATTTGTTATTTTAGAAAATTAAATTGGTAGTATAATGGAACAAAAAGAAAAACCTGTTACGTATTATTCAAAGCAAAAAGTTACCTGCCCTATTTGCAAAGAAAAAATTTTGCGTGAAGAATTATTGACTGGTAGTGGCCGTCTTATTGCAGGAAATTTAACACCAGAGCTTCGTCGCTTGTATGAGCCATCAAAAAAAAGTGGCGTTGTCTATCCACTTCTATATGGAGTTGGCGTGTGTCCTTCCTGTTATTTGAGCCTTCTGTGGCATGATTTTGAATGCATCCATCCCAAAGATATGGAAAAAATACAAGAAAGCTCGCAACAACGATTTAATTCTGTGCAGCGCATTTTTCCGCACTTTGATTTACAAAGAAATCGCACTCTTTTTGACGGAGCTGCTGCATACTTTTTAGCTCTTTTATGCTATGAAAATCTGCCACTCATATATTCACCTACCATTAAAAGGGCTCAAATTTCACTTCGCCTCGCATGGCTTTGTGGAGAGCTTCATAGGCTTCTTCCCAATTACAACTATGATTTTATTCAAAAAACTTTTTATCAAAAAGCCAATTTTTTTTATAGCGAAGCTGTTTTCCGTGAAGGTGATGGATCTGAATCAATTACAAATATTTCTTCTTTTGGCCCAGATATTGATAAAAACTTTGGCTATGACGGTGTTCAATATATTTCATGTCTTTTAGAGTACACGTATGGTCAAAAAGATGATAAGCCTTTGCGAATTAAGACACTTGCGGAGTTAAAAATTTCTTTATCACGATTGTTTGGACTTGGCCGATCTTCTCGCCAAAAACCTGGCCCTATGCTTGAGCACGCTCGTAATCTGTTTGAAGATATTCGTGCTGAGTTAAAGGATGCAAAAGACCTTGGAGAAGAATTTTCTGACCTTGAATTAGAATGAGAAATTTGTTATTAATTGTTTCTTACGACGGAACTAGTTTTTGTGGCTGGCAACGTCAGCCAATGCATCGATCTGTACAGCAAGAACTTGAGAACGCTTTATCAACAATTCATAAAACACAGACAGTTGTTCATGGCTCAGGGCGAACGGATTCAGGCGTTCATGCAGTGGGACAAGCCGTTAGCTTTGAATCCCCTATTGAAACAATTTGTGCAAAAAAATATATTCCTGCTTTAAATAGTATTTTACCAAAAGATGTACGCGTTGTTGAATGTACTGAAGTTTCATGCGATTTTCATGCTCGTTTTAGTGCCATTACGCGAACCTATCGTTATTTTATTCATACAGGGATTACTCCTTTTGCACACCAAATGCCGTATGTTTGGCCAATTTACCGCAAGCCTAATCTTACAAAATTAAATTATATGGCTTCATGCTTAAAAGGTGAAATTGATTGCTCCACCTTTTGTGCTGCAGGAGATGAAAGTAAATCTAAATGCCGCTACATTGAAAAAGCTCATTTTTTTGAAGAAAATAATCTCCTTGTTTTTGAAATAACGGCAAATGCGTTTTTATGGAAAATGGTTCGATCTTTAGTAGGAACACTCATTTACTTTGAAAAAAATAAATCTCAAGAATCTTTTTATGAAGCATTGCACGCAAAAAACCGAAAACTTGCAGGTCCAACAGCACCGCCTCAAGGACTTTTTTTGTGGAAAGTCAACTTTGACGGTCGTCGCTATCACCAATAAAATTTGCTAGACAAACTCTTCTAAACGTGTTAGACTTACAAAAAATATAAGAAGGAATATTATGAAGTTTAAAATTATTTTAGTAGCAGTTAGTGTGTTATTTTTTATTGGGTGTTCTACCGTCCCTAAAGTTTCACGGGTGAGCTCGGATACTATTGTTGATTTAAGTGGTCTGTGGAATGATACGGATTTAAGAACTGTTACAACAAGTTTGATAAAAGATTGCACAGAATCTCCACGCATTGCAAATTTTACAAAGTCTGCAGGACGTCCTCCTGTAGTAATTATTGGTAGTTTTAAAAATCAAAGTGATGAACATATTGATACCTCAATTTTAGTGAAGCGTTTTGAATCAGCTTTGATTAATAGCGGAAAAATTGATTTTGTTGCAAGCAGTACAGAAAGAAATGAACTTAGACAAGAGAGACTTGACCAACAGATCAATGCAAATGCGGCAACAGTAAAAAAATTAGCTAATGAAACAGGAGCTGAATTTATGTTACAAGGCTCGGTAAAAACAATTGTCGATACAAATGGCAAAGATATGGTAAGAACGTATTTTGTGTTTGCTGAGTTGATTAATCTTGAAACAAATCAAAAAGTTTGGACAGGCGATAATGATGAAATAAAGAAAGTTATTAAGAGAGCAAAAGTAAGGTTGTAGTATTTGAAACACATAAATATTTTCTTTTTAGTTTTCTGCTTGCAAGTAGCTTTCTTTGTTAGCTGTGCATCAACAAGTAATTTTTCTGCCGTTGATAATCAACTTGCACAGGATAATATATCAGATGCAATTGAATATTTAGAGAAAACAAAAAAAAAATATTATTCATTTCCGCGGGATACGCTTTTATACAAAATTGATTTAGCTATTTTGTATCACTATGCACAAGATTTTGATAAATCAAATGAACTTTTTACCGAAGCTGAGAATTTGCTTTTTAAGCTTTATGGAAAAAGTTTTTTTCAAGAAATAGGATCTTTTTTTGTCAACGATAATGTTCGTGATTATGCAGGAGAGGACTATGAAGATATTTATATAAATATCTTTAAGGCAATCAATTTTTTAAATCAAAATGACATTGAAGCAGGTTCGGTTGAAATTCGTCGTGTAAATAATAAAATCAAAGGCCTTAATGTAAAATATCAAAAAGCTTTTGAAAAGTCTCGTTCAGAAATTGAAAAAAATGGCGGGCAAGCTCCACCATTTGAGTTAACAGAATTTACTAATTCTGCTTTAGCAAATTATTTGAGTATTCTTATGTATCGTTCTGAAAATGACTTATCAAATGCTGAAGTGTCGTTGCGTCAGCTTGAAGCCGTTTATCGTGAGCAAAAGAATATTTATGCAGGCTTAAAAATCCCCACTTCTATTGCAGAGGATTTTAGCGTCCCAAGAAATAAAGCTCGACTCAACTTTGTTGCTTTTACGGGAATGTCTCCTAAAAAGAAGGAATTTTCGTTTCCTTTTTTTTTCTTGGACTCTGTATATAAAATTGCACTGCCACAAATGAAACTAAGAGGATCCAAGGTTGCATCAATTGAGATTCGTGTTAATGATAACGTGCTTCAAATGGAAAAAATTGAAAGCATTGAAAATATTGCTTTAGATACTTTTAGAATGCAATTATCTGTTATCAGAGCTCGAGCGGTGGCACGGACAATTGTAAGAGTTATAGCGACAACTACGCTAGATGAGTCAGCTTCTGAGACTGAAAATAAAACTACGTCACAGGGATTACTGTTAGGTAGTTTTGCTGCACAACTTATCAATTTTGCAATAGAGCGGGCTGACGTGCGCTCGGCAAACTTTTTCCCAGCTTTTGCGTATATTCAAGGAATCACATTAGAGGAAGGCATTTACGATGTAGATTTTTTGTTTAAGAATGAGAATAATCAAGTGTTGCATAAAAAAAGTTTCAAAGAACTAGACCTTCGGGTAGGAAAACTTAATTTGATTGAAGCTTTTTATATCAAATAAATTAAGTTGTATTTTTATGTTATTCGACTTTGATGACCTTTAGGATATTTGTTCCTTGACTATCCCCTATCGGCATTCCTGCAGTAACAACAATCAAATCTCCAACTTGACAACCAGCGTGTTCTTTTGCTATTTGGTTTGCAATGCTGAATAATTGATCTGTTGAGTCATATTTTTTTGTTAATAGCGGTTTGACGCCCCAATTAAGAGAGACTTTTGTAAGAACGGGTTCATCAAAAGTTGCTGCTATGATTGGAACACTGGGGCGAAAACGTGAAACCATTCGAGCCGTAGAGCCACTTTTTGTAAATACGATAATAAGTTTTGCCTTGAGCTCTATAGCAGCATCGCACGTTGCCTTACTAATTGCATCTGCAGTATTTCTAATTTCAACATTGAGTTCCTTAAAGCGCGTTGCATAATTAATATTATTTTCAGCTTCAAGAGCAATACTTGCCATGGTTCTCACAACTTCTTCAGGATATTTACCAATGGCCGTTTCACCAGATAACATAATTGCTGAGCTTCCATCAAAAACAGCGTTTGCAACATCATTTGCCTCCGCTCTTGTAGGACGTGGATTTTCAATCATTGACTCGAGCATTTCAGTTGCAGTTATAACTCGTTTTCCAAGTTGACGGCTTTTCTTAATTATCATTTTTTGTATAGATGGAAGTTTTGCAAAGGGAATCTCAACTCCCATATCTCCTCGTGCTATCATAACGCCATCAGAAGCTAGAATGATTTCATCAATATTTTTAACACCATCATAATTTTCTATTTTTGAAATAATATCTATATTCGGTGAACCATTGTTTTTGAGAAGTTGCCTCACTTGTGCAACATTTTCTTTAGAAGAGACAAAGGAGCAGGCAAGATAATCAATTTTATTTTTAATACCGAATAAAATATCATTTACGTCAACATCTCTTAAGTATGGCATAGACAAAACCTTATTTGGAAAGTTCATACCTTTTTTGCAAGACATTTTTCCACCTTGTACTACATGACATAAAATATCTTGCCCTATAATTTTTTCAACTCGAAACTCAAGTAAGCCATCATTGACCAAAATTGCTTCGCCAATTTTCATATCCTCATGCAGTTTTGGATAATTTACGGCTATTTTTTCTTTATTGCCAAGGACATCTTTTGTTGTAAAAGTAAATTTTGAGCCTGTTTCAACGGTGATAAATTCTATTTGATTTTCAAAAGTTTTTATGCGAACCTCAGGGCCATTGGTATCAAGCAATATACCAACAGGCATATCAAGTTTTTTTGAAACCTTTCTAATTGTATTGATAATAAGCTCATGCTCACTTTGTATCCCATGACTCATATTAATTCTTGCAACATTCATACCAGCAAGAATGAGTTTTTTTATCATAGTTTCATCTTTACTTGCAGGGCCAATTGTACAAATTATCTTTGTTTTATTCACTGAATTCTCCTTCGCTTTGAATAATTATACACCATCTGCCGTAAATAGAAAACAACAAAATAAAATATTATAGATAGTTTTTAAACTTTTTTTCTACATCTTTAATCAGTTTATATTCAAAGGAATCAACTAAAGCAAGCCATGAAGCTTCCATAATATCGGAAGATACGCCAACTGTTGTCCAAGACTCATGACCATCAGTACTTTCAATTAAAACACGAACCTTTGCAGCCGTTGCACTTTTTGAATCTAATACGCGAACCTTGTAATCCGTTAGCCTAATTTCTAAGACATTTGGGTAAAAGCAATGCAAGGCTTTTCGTAAAGCGGTGTCTAAAGCATGAACAGGCCCATCACCCTCACCTGCTGCAACTTCGAGCTTACCATCAACCTCAATTTTCAACTGTGCAAAGGAACAAAGTGCTTCACTCATTCGTGGGTGCTCCCCAAAAGTTTTATAGTAATGCAAGGTGAAAAAAGGATGATATTTCCCAATGGATTTACGAACTAAAAGCTCAAAACTTCCTTCTGCTCCCTCAAATTGGTAGCCTGCATGTTCAAGTTCTTTAACTTTTTTTATAATATCAGCAACAACAGGAGTATCCTTTGTAACAAGATTATTAAATTTTTTAATTTTTTCTATAATCATTGAGCGACCCGCAACCTCGCTCATCAAAAAAATCCGCTCATTCCCGATAGTTTCTGGAGTAACATGCTCGTATGCAAAAGGATTTTTAGTAACTGCATCAATATGCATTCCCGCTTTGTGAGCAAAAGCATTATCTCCCACGTACGGCATTCCCTTTTCAAGGTAAATATTAGTGATTTCAGCAAGGCGTCGACAAATCGGTGTTAAATCTTTCAAATTATTTTCAGGCAAACATGAGCAATTCATTTTTAGTTCAAGATTTGCAATAATACTTGACAGATTTGCATTGCCTGAGCGCTCTCCAAAACCAAGAAGCGTGCCTTGTACTTGTGTTGCCCCCACTTCCACTGCTGCAAGCGAATTAGCTACAGCAAGACCTGAATCATTATGCGTATGAATGCCAATTTGCACCGCATCAATATTTTTCTTTTTGCAATAATTCTCAAAATGATTAATGATGGACTTAGTGGCTTGTGCAATTTCAAAAGGGAGTTTTCCCCCTTTTGTGTCACATAATACAAGAGAAATTGCTCCTCCATCAACGGCAGCTTCAAGTGTTTTGAGTGTATAATTTTGATTAGCAGTCCAAGCATCAAAAAAATGCTCTGAGTCAAAATGAACATTTCGACCAGAATCCTTTAAAAACTGTACGGTGTTTTTAATCATCAAAAGATTTTCTTCCAAGCTCGCTCGAAGAATTTCGGTAACCTGAAAATCCCACGCCTTACCAAAAATAACAACACTCTTTGTATTTGCGGCAAGAAGGCTTTGCACCTGAGCATCCTCACTTGGTGAAAGTACCTTTCGATGAGTTGATCCAAAGGCAACAATTTCTGCATTTTTTAGCACAAGTTTTTTTGCTAGTTGAAAAAACTCTAAGTCTTTTGGATTTGATCCTGGGTTTCCCGCCTCAATAAATTGAACACCAAGCTCATCAAGTGCCTGTACTACATGGATTTTATCTTGTACGGAATAACTAATTCCCTCTCCTTGAGCTCCATCACGCAATGTTGAATCAAAAATTGTTATCTTTTTCATAAAACCTCACTTTTTAATAGAGAATAATGAAAAAAACTGATTTATGCAATGATTTAGAAAATCAATGTGTATTATTTATTGATTTCTTCTAAGTTTATCATAAAATCATCATAATGTTTAATTTTATATGCGAGTTTTTCATGTGTATCTTGAATATCGGCCATACGTTTTTCGATTACAAGCAGCTGTTCTTGTAGGATTTGTTTTCGTTGCTGATGAGTTTCTTTTCCTTGGTGAAAAAGCGTTATATAATTTTGCAAGACTTTAATGGGAATTCCTGCCGATCGCATGCACTTGATAAATTCAATCCATTTGCAATCACTTTCTGTATAAAATCGATAACCACTTTTGTTTCGTGTTACCATTGGTAAAAGTTTGCTTTTTTCATAAAACCTTAAAGTATCAATACTTAAATCATATTTTTTACACACTTCACTAATTGTCATAGTGGTTCTCCCTTTTTTGATGGAATCAAGTTATCAAGCTTTGTCACTGTCATAAATTTTTATATATAAATTTTTTGCAATTAATAAAAGACTCTCTTTTGTATTTGATTTTGGATCATCTAAAACGGTTTCGAGGAGCTCGTTTAAAATAAATCCAATTTGTTTTCCCTTTGGAATGCCGATTGTTAATAAATCATTGCCATTAACGGCTAAATTTTTTAATGACAACGCAATTTCTTCCTTTAAAATGCTTTCAATGCGATACTGAAAATCAATAAGTAAATTTTTTGCAGGCTTGCCTTGCTGACCAAAGGTGTCCGCATAGCGAAGATCAAATAAATCCTGTAAAACACGAGGATTTTCGTGATATTGTATTCGCATTAAAAAACGGCGGACGGCAGAGTCACTCCAGTTTTCTTCATAGTGAAACATGTGATTTTTTATCAAATGGCACACATTTTTAATTATTGTATTAGAAAAATGTAATCGCGTGAAGATTTTTTCTGTCATTTGTGCTGAAATAATTTCGTGATGATAAAAGGTAATTTCTTCAATTTTATTTCCCGCATCGTCAAGGCTAAAGTTCACTTTTTTGGCAAGAGGTTTTCCTACATCGTGAAAAAGTGCTGCAAGACGCACCGTAATTTTTTCTTTCGGGGACGCATTACAGCTTAAAAAAAGGTGCGTCAAAACATCAAATTGGTGAAAGCCTTTTTGCTCTACACCTCTGCAGTTAAAAAGCTCGGGCAAAAAACATTCTAAAAGTCCCGTTTTTTCCATTAAATCTAATGCGTACGAGGGGCAATCGCTTTGGAGCATTTTTGTAAATTCATCTTGAAAGCGCTCGATAGCAACTTTTTTTGTGACTTCAATTACTTGATTTATGGCGTTAAAAGTTTGCTCTTCAATAAGAAAATTAAGCTTTGTGGCAAAACGGATGGCTCGAATAGCTCGAAGTCCATCTTCGCTAAATCGATCGAGGGATTTTCCGACTGTTTTAATGATTTTTTTTTTAATATCAGTCATACCATCAAAAGGATCGAATACAACACCCGTAAAAAGGTTTGCCGCCATCGCATTTATTGTAAAATCTCTGCGGGATAAATCCTCTTCAATCGACGAAGTATACTGCACAGCATCAGGGTGCCTTCCGTCGGAATAGGTTGACTCAAGGCGATATGTCGTAACTTCAATATGATGATTCATAAAGATAACCGTAACGGTGCCATGAGCAATTCCCGTTGGAATGGTACGTTGAAAGATTTTCATCACTTCTTGAGGCGACGCGTTTGTTGCAAGATCCCAATCTTGAGCTTTTTTTTTCATTACCATGTCACGAACCGCTCCTCCAACGAGAAACGCTTCAAATCCACGCTGAGAAAAAATTTCTGCCATTTTTTTTAATTCACGGGGAATACTAATTTTCATAAAGCATTAAAAACGAGCGAGTATTAAAAGAGTTGCTCTGGAGTTAGTCCCTCGCTTGCAGGCTGTCCTTTATCTGTAACAGGAGTTTTGCTTTCTTCCGCTTTTGGAAGGACTTTCTCTTTTTGCTCCGCTTTTGTTTTTGGCTCTTTTTTTTCTACTTTTTGCCCAGGAAATAATTTTGCCCGTAATGTTTTTTCAATATTTGCAGTAAATTCTGGATTTTGATTTAAAAATGCAATGGCATTTTCTTTTCCTTGTCCAATTTTTTCTGTTTCAGTTGCATACCACGCACCACGCTTGTCAATTAATTCATGTTTAACGGCAGAATCAAGTAAACTTGAAATAGCAGAAATTCCTTTGCCAAAATAAATGTCGATTTCAGCCTTTCTAAAAGGAGGCGCAACTTTATTTTTAACAATTTTTACACGAACGCGGTTTCCAACAGCATCTTCTTCGCCTTTTGCATCAATTGATTCAATCCGTCTAATTTCAAGGCGCACTGAGCAATAAAACTTGAGGGCATTTCCGCCAGTTGTTGTTTCAGGATTTCCAAACATAACACCAATTTTCATTCGAATTTGATTAATAAAAATCAAAATACACTTTGATTTTCCAATTGTTGCCGTCAGTTTTCGCAGTGCTTGGCTCATAAGGCGTGCTTGAAGTCCCATGTGAGAGTCGCCCATGTCGCCTTCAATTTCAGCTTGTGGCGTAAGTGCCGCAACAGAGTCTACAACAATTACATCAACTGCTCCCGATCGAACAAGGCTTTCAGCGATTTCAAGAGCCTGCTCGCCTGTATCAGGCTGAGAAACCCACAAATCATCAATGTTTACGCCAAGATTTTTTGCATAAACGGGATCGAGTGCATGTTCTGCATCGATAAAAGCTGCAATTCCACCAAGTTTTTGTGCTTCTGCAATGGCATGCAAGGCAAGCGTTGTTTTTCCAGAACTTTCAGGGCCGTACATTTCAATAATTCGCCCTCTCGGATAGCCACCAATGCCCAGTGCTTCATCAACTAATACTGAACCAGAAGGAATCACTTCAATTCCTGCAGCATCTGTTCGCGTGCCAAGTTTCATTAACGATCCTTGCCCAAATTGTTTTTCAATTTGTAAGCGAGCAACCTCAAGAGCTTTTATCTTTTCTGAAGTATTTTCAGAACCAACCGTATTATCATTAATCATATAACCACCTTTTCTCCCATTTATTATATAGAAGAAAATAAGCATTTTTTACTTATTTTTTATTTTTATTTGGAAAAATTATTATAAAGAAGGATTCTCCTTTATTCAAGGGAGAATTAATTATTTTACTGTATTTTTACGGAGAAAGAGAAATTTAAAAGTAAAAATATAACTATGACAAAATACTTTTTTTTGTCATTTAATCTTGATTTAAATATTTTTTTATGGTATACATTTTTTTAGAAAGAATTTTAGTCATTTGCGAGGGTTTTATGAAAGTCGTAATTATCGGAGCTCAGTGGGGAGATGAGGGCAAGGGAAAAATCGTTGATTTCCTTGCTGAAAAAGCAGATTTAATCGTGCGTTTTGCAGGTGGAGCAAATGCTGGCCACACAATCGTTATTGGACAGGAAAGTTACGCTCTTCATCTTGTTCCTTCAGGGATTTTATACGGTGATAAAATCGTATATCTTGGCTCTGGCATGGTTATCGATCCAAAAGCCCTCTTTGAAGAATTAGATATGCTTAAAAATCGTGGAATCAATTGGGAGGGTCGTGTTTTTATTTCTGATCGAGCTCATCTTGTTTTACCACGGTACTGCGCAATCGATAAAGAGCGCGATGCTAAGCGAAAAAAACCAATCGGCACAACAGGGCGTGGTATTGGCACAACCTATTCTATGAAAAGTGAGCGAGATGGAATACGGATTGCTGACCTTGCATGGAGTGAAAAACTTGCAGAATTCGAAAAAGAAGACATTGCTTTTTTAGATCAATATAAAGAAAAACTTTTATCGATGAAAATCGATATTACGGCTGAGTTGTGGAAAAATAAGGATAAAAATATTCTTTTTGAAGGAGCTCAAGGCGTACTGCTAGATTTAGATTTAGGAACGTATCCCTATGTTTCATCAGGACTTTCTTGTGCTGCAGGAGCTGCTGTAGGTTCAGGATTAGGGCCTCGGGATCTTGATACAATTTTGGGTGTTTTTAAGGCCTACTCTACTCGAGTTGGAAACGGGCCTATGCCAACTGAGTTTAATGAGCAATCACAAAGTGAGTTGTATCACTATGTGCGGGAAACGGGGAGAGAATACGGCGTTACAACTGGGCGTCCTCGTCGTTGTGGGCATTTAGATTTAGTAGCTCTTCGATACGCGTGTCGTTCTAACTCAATGACTAATCTTGTTTTAACTCATCTTGATGTTTACGATGAAATTGACTCAATTGAAGCTTGTGTTGGTTATGAAATTGATGGCAAAATTGTTGAAGACTTTCCAACATCCATTGAAGATCTTAACAATGCAAAGCCTGTTTTGAAAAAATTTGCAGGCTGGAAGCAATCCCTTAAAAATTGCAAAACATACGATGAACTACCACAAAGTGCAAAAACGTACATCCAATTTATAGAAGAATACACGCAAACAAAAATTAGTATTATTTCAGTTGGCTATGAGCGAAAAGAAACGTTCTTTATTAAAAACCCATGGGAGAATTAAACATTGGAAACTATTCAAGACTTAGGCACTTACACGATTCCTGCACTTTTCTCAAATACAATTAAAAAATTTAGTGATTGCAATGCGCTTGCTTTTGTAAGTGAAAAGCCTTTCACCTATGCACAGATACAAGAAAAAATTAAAAAAGTGCAGCTTTTTTTGCTTGATCTTGGTATAAAAAAGGACGATAAAGTTGCTATTTTTAGCACGAGCATGCCAAACTGGGGAATTTCCTATTTTGCAATTACGCTTTTAGGTGCTGTTGCCGTTCCTCTTCTGCCTGATTTTACAGTCACTGAAGTTGAGTCAATTTTAACGCATGCAAAGGTAAAAGCACTCTTTGTTGCAGAAAAATTATATGAAAAAGTGCATCGCTTTACAGAATCTGTTATTCAAACCATTGTAAAAATTGATGATATTTCTCTTGTTCGCGGCACCGTTGTCGCATCAACGCAGCACATTCCTCCCGTCGATATCAAAGAGGAGGATTTAGCCTCACTTATTTATACATCAGGAACAACGGGACGATCAAAAGGTGTTATGCTTACGCATAAAAACCTTGTATTTACCGCTATTCACTGTCAAGATTTTCATCGTGTTAATAAACGTGATAAATGCCTGTCTTTTCTTCCTTTATCTCATGTGTATGAGTTTACTTTGGGTTTTTTGTTGCAAATACTTTGTGGCAGTTGCGTTTATTATTTAGAGCGCCCTCCCACGGTGTCAACGCTTCTTCCAGCCCTCAAGCAAGTTCGCCCAACACTTATGATGAGCGTTCCTATTATTATGGAAAAAATCTACAAAAATAAGATTATTCCAACTTTTACTAAAAAAGAAGCTATAAAAAAGCTTTACAATATTCGATTTTTTCAAAAAATTCTTCATAAAATTGCAGGAAAATCGCTTAAAAAAACTTTTGGCGGAAAGCTTAAATTTTTTGGTATCGGTGGGGCAAAAATTGATCCGACTGTTGAGCAATTTCTCAAAGATGCTGGCTTTCCCTATTCTATCGGCTACGGTCTTACCGAGACTTCACCGCTCGTTTCAGGCTTTCCCGTTAAAAAAACAATTCCTGGCATTATTGGAGGAACAATTACCGACGTTGAGGTTAAAATTCTTAATCCAAACGAGCATGGCATAGGCGAAGTGATCATCAAAGGGCCAAATGTCATGAAAGGTTATTACAACGATGAGGAGTTGACCAAATCAGTTTTTACGACAAAAGAAGATCCGTGTGGCGAGGGCTGGTTTAAGTCTGGTGATTTAGGTTTTTTGAACAAAAAAAATCAGCTATCGCTTAAAGGTAGGCTAAAAAACATGATTCTCGGCTCGAGTGGAGAAAATATTTATCCTGAAGATATCGAGTTTGTCCTTAATCAGCATCCCCTTGTTGCTGAGTCAATTATTGCAGAAGATGATAACGGGCTTGTTGCGATTGTCTTGCTTGACAAAGAAAAAGCGAGTAAAAATTGGAATATTGTAAATGCTACGGGCGAAATGATTCAAGATTTTACTGAAACGCTTTTATATAAACAAGAAGAATTAATGGGCGAGCTCAAATTTTTTGTAAATGATCAAGTAAATAAGTTTTCAAAAATTGGAAGAATTCAGTTTATTGAGGATTTTGAAAAAACAGCAAGCCAAAAAATTAAGCGCTACGTTTACAATTTTCTGCCTAAGAAAAAAGACGATAAATAGCGGTAAGGTAGGTAATTTTCAACTACCTTTTTTTACTACGCTCTAGTCAATTTTGATTAGATACTTTACTGTCGCCCCTTCAATCTCTATCTTATGGTTACTATCATGGTTACCCCATACTGAATCTATTTTTCTTGACAGCTTATATAAGCTATGCTACTATTCTAAACGATATCATTTGAAATTAAGGAGAAAAAATGCTTGAAAAGTATGTGCAAATAAAAATTATTCCTGTCGCTGTTGTTACCTGCGAAGAAGAAATTCGACATATTGCAGATTTTTGCATGGAGTATCTTCCCTCATTAGAGCTCACAATGCGAACAGACTATGCATACAAAGCGTTAGAGATTTTAGCAAAAGATTATCCCGCTCTGCCATTTGCTGCTGCAACCATTTTGAACACGGATCAAGCTGATCGAGCATATAACGCTGGTGCAAAAATTATTATTTCCCCTGGTTTTCAACCTGCCATGCTTGAGCATTGCAAAGCAAAAAAATACGACTACATTCCAGGCGTTGCAACTGCAGCTGAAATAGAGCAATGCCTTGCTTATGGACATACCTATCTAAAAATGTTTCCTGCCTCAGTCATCGGTGGAATTGATTGGCTTAAAGCCGTTGCTCCCGTTTACTCCCATACAGGCGTCAAATTTATGCCTTTAGGCGGAATAAAACCTGAAAACGTAGAAAACTATCTTTCACAAAGCAATGTTTTTGCCTGCGGAGGAAGCTGGCTTTGCCCGCAAGATCTATTAGCCGCAAAAAAATGGGACGAAATAAAAAAACGATTTCAAGAGGCTGCAAGACTTATTAAGACCTTATAGCATACTTTACAAAACCAATAGAGGAATACATGAAAAAAATTATTACAATGGGCGAAATTATGGCTCGCCTTTCACCAAAAGGATTTTTACGATTTAATCAAGCAGACGGATACGATTTAGTGTATGGTGGAGGAGAAGCAAATGTTGCCGTTTCTTTAGCAAATTATGGGCATGATGTTGCTTTTTTAACAAAACTTCCCACGCACGAAATAGGAGAAGCCGCCGTACAATTTATCCGCAAAATGGGCGTTGAAACAAAATATATTGCCCGAGGAGGTGAGAGAGTTGGTATTTACTATATTGAAAATGGCGTTTCTATGCGTGCTTCGAAAGTTGTATATGACCGATCACACTCTTCAATTTCACAAGCCGATATCAAGGATTTTGATTTTGATGCAATTTTTAAAGGAAAAGATTGGTTTCATTTTACAGGAATTACGCCAGCTTTAGGGGAAAAGGCAACTCTTTTAACAACTGAGGCTGTAAAAAAAGCTAAAGAAAATGGATTGACTGTTTCTGTTGATCTTAATTATCGAAAAAAGTTGTGGACACCCGAGCAAGCACAAAAGGCAATGATTCCACTAATGGATTACGTTGATGTTTGCATTGGTAATGAAGAAGATGCGGAAAAAGTTTTAGGATTAAAACCAAAAAACAGTGATATCCACAAAGGGAGCTTATCACTCGATGGATACAAAGATTTACTTAAGACGCTTGCACAAACATATAATTTTACGCATGCAACTTGCTCACTACGAGAAAGCTTTTCTGCATCTAATAATGGCTGGAGTGGATTGGCGTATGATACAAAGGATTTTTTCTCATCAAAGCACTATGATATTCACATTGTCGACCGTGTTGGAGCGGGTGATTCATATGCTGCAGGATTTATCCATGGCTTAATCTCACAAAAAGGTGCATCTTATGCTGTTGAATTTGCTGCTGCTGCCTCTGCATTAAAGCACACTATTTTTGGTGATTTTAATTTAGTTACAGCTGATGAAGTTGAAGCTCTTATGGGTGGTGATGGATCAGGTAGAGTCCAAAGGTAATATTTTATTATAGCCAAATCTATCATCCTATTATTTAAATGATAGAATATAAATAGTGATTTTTTAATTTTATAGTCAGTATCAACATACTATTATAGGTACTAAAATTTAATACTTAGGAAAATTATATGAATATCCCTTTTAAAGTTGATCTCAATGAAAAAGTTGTAGTAATTACTGGAGCAGGTGGGGTTCTTTGTTCAGAAATGGCTCATGCTTTAGCATTATGCGGAGCAAAGGTTGTTATTAAATCCCACAAAACCCCGTCGTTTCTCCGTTATTCTTAAATCGATTCTCTTGCTTTATCTGTAAAATAACTACCTCATTTAAAAATAAAAACGGACTCAAATAGTATTGAATCCGTTTAATTTATCAAAAGTAAATAATTATTTGTAGTTATTTACATCAGTAAAATATTTTGCTGTTAATTGTCCTTTTGAAAGCACCTTGTCTTTAATCGCAGCTTTCATTTCCTCTACAGAAAAGCCATCTTTTAGTGAAAGCTCTTCACTAAGTGCAAAAACTTCAATCACATACCGATGATATTCATGACTGCCTTTAAAAACAGGCCCGCCTGTAATTTCTGTAAAACCAAGCTTATCTGGAGGTCCCATCCCTGCATAACCTGTATAACCCCATCCGTTCATTCCTTGAACCATTCCCATAGGAGGAACACGAGAGGCATTTTCAGAAAGTTGATCACCTGTAAAATATGCAGTCCAATGAACAAAAGGGCCAAATCCATGCTCTGCTGCATCTGGGTCATACATGTAAAGAACAAAAGCCTTTGTTTGCTTAGGGTATTTTTTTATGCTTAAAGGAAAAGACAATTTATTCACTTTCATGATAACTTTCTTGCCATTTGAGTCAACACCAGGATTTTTTTCCTCAATATTTGCTACATCCCCAAACTGCCCATACTGTGCTTTAATAACACCTTTTACAATGCCGTCGCTGGCAATAAGTAAAGGCTTATTACCACTTTGAGCAGCCGTTTCATAATTGACAAAAAAGATAAATCCACTTAAAAACAGTGCAAATACGATTTTTTTCATTCATACCTCCAATTTATTACTAATTTTTACATTCTAATAATACTACTATAACAGCGAAAAGTAAATTCTTTTTTTTAGAGCATTCAAGTAAATCTATTATGCGTATGAATGGATACTTGGCATAAACATATTTACACCAATGTAGGTTATAATAACGCATAAAAAACCTATAATTGCAAAAATTGCTGCAGGTTTACCCTCCCAGCCTCGTGAAAGTCGTACATGTAAATACAAAGCGTAAATAATCCATGTTATTAATGACCATGTCTCTTTTGGATCCCATGACCAATAACGCCCCCATGCACGCTCTGCCCAAATTGCACCAGTTACAATAACGAGTGTTAAAAATAAAAAACCGAGAGAAATTGTTCGATACGTGATAAGATCAATTTTTTCTAGTTGAGGAATGTTTTTTTCATTAAAAAGGGAATTCTTCATTTTACTACGAATCAAATACAAAACAGATGTGCCAAAGGAAACACCAAACGCTCCGTACGAAATGATTGCCGTTGATACATGAAAACTTAGCCAGTTGCTTTGTAATGCAGGCATAAGTTCCCTAATAGTTTTGTTTTGCATTGAAGCATAACCAATTATTAAAAAAATAATTGGGGAAACAAAGGTGCCTAAGGCCTTAAAATTATAGCGTTTTTCAAAAATCAAAAAACACAAAACAATTCCCCACGCAAATGAAGTTGCAAATTCATACTGATTTGTTAAGGGGAGCCGCCCTGCCCCAACGGCACGAAAAACAATTGCCATTGTGTGAATAATAAATCCTGCAAGGATAATTGAGTGAGCAATTTGTCCCAAAAAGTCTTTTTGTATTGTAAAAAACAAAAAATATCCAACAGTAGAGACAAAGTATAAAATAACGCTTGCCCAAAAAAAGTTTAATTCTAAGTTAACAAAATCCATTATGATCCTCTAATTTTAATTTTTTTATCGCTTATATGTATAAGCATAGTTTTCACGCATTTAGTTTAAAGTTTCACCCCAATCATTTGCTTTAAAGCCAAGTAAAACAAAATCATCGCCAATCAACAGTGGTCTTTTTACAAGCATACCATCTGTTGCAAGAAGATGTAATTGTTCATCCTCCGTCATTGAAGAAAGTTTATCTTTTAGCTGCAAGGACTTATACAAAAGTCCGCTAGTATTAAAAAACTTTTTCAACGGCACATTGCTTTTTTTATACCACGTTGTAAGTTCTTCGTAAGTTGGATTATTTTCCTTAATATTTCGCTCAGTGTATAAAACAGTATGCTCATCAAGCCATTTTTTAGCCTTTCCACACGTGCTACATTTTGGATAACAAAGATACAGCATTAGCCCTCCATTTTTTAATATAATCAAAGTATATAGTGATTTTATAAAAATGATAAGCACTTATCAGCCTCGTAATGTAAAACTATTTAAATTATGAATAACGTACTTTGAAAATTGTATATTTTGTTATATAATTGAAGAAAAAATTGTATACAATGAGGTTTTATGAAAAATGAAGATTTATTTAAAGCTGCACTAGCTGTTGCCAACTCAGCTTATGCACCGTATTCACAGTTTCCTGTAGGATCTGCAATTTTATTGGCAGACAACACTGTCATCACAGGCGTAAATATTGAAAATCGCTCCTTTGGATTGACAAATTGTGCCGAAAGAACAGCAATTTTTACTGCGATTGCTCAAGGGCATAAAGATTTTTTGGCGATTGCCATTGCAACTCCCGCCGCAGATTATCCTGTTAGTCCTTGTGGAGCTTGTAGACAGGTGCTTTCTGAGTTTATGAAGCCAAGCACTCCTGTCATTTTTGGTTGTAATTGGGAAAATCACCAAGAAACAACACTCAAAGAGCTTTATCCCTTTGATGCCTTGCATGAGTTAAAAAAATAAATTTGCATATTAAGTAAACTTCTGTATAAAAAACTATACAGAAGCTGTTTTATGCAGTATACTGACCAAGGAGTATAGCTCTCCATTATCATATTTCTTAGGAGAAAATCATGAAAAAAACTTTAGTGCTAGTTTTAGCAACTTTGGTAACCTTCGCAGTTTTTGCAGTAGATGGTAATTTTACTGGAACGGGAAAAGGCGGAAAAAATGGTTCGGTAACAGTAAAAATTACCGTTTTGAACAGTAAAATTACTGACATTGATGTTGTAGAAAGCAAAGAAGACAAAACTTATGCTTTTGATCAAATCAAAGACGCTATTATTGCTGAAAACAACACAAATGTTGATATCGTTTCAAGTGCAACAATGTCAAGCAAAGCATATCTTGCTGCCGTTGAAAGTGCAACAAAGTCTGCAAAACTCAACCTCAAAGGAAAGAAAATTCCGCCTGCTAAAAGAAAAGAAGCACAGGAATCTGCTGCTACTAACTAAGACATTTTTTGTTTTATGAGCGACCTTCAGTAATGAGGGTCGTTTTTTTATTGTGAAGCAGCAATTACAGGGCAGCATAATTGACGAGCTTTATATAATCCTATATCATACTATAAAAATTGTACCAAGAAAGTTTCTTACAAAGAAAGGTTAAGGCGGATAAAATGAATTATACAATTGGATTGATTCCAGGCGATGGCATTGGGCCAGATATTATTGACGTTGCCTGCAAAGTGCTTGATCAACTAGGAAAATGCAGCGGACATAGTTTTTCGTATACAACCTATCTTGCAGGAGGTTGTGCACTTGATACAACAGGTACTCCCTTACCTCAAGAAACACTGGCAGGTTGTCTTGCAAGTGATGCAGTATTACTCGGAGCTGTGGGGGGGCCAAAGTGGGATCACCTTGACGGGTCATTGCGTCCAGAGCAAGCGCTACTTGGGTTACGCTCGGGAATGAAGGTTTTTGCCAATTTACGTCCGTGCGTGATGTTTAAGCAACTTGCAAATGCCTGCCCTTTAAAAAATGAGATTATTGGAGAAGGTTTAGATATTTTGATTGTCAGGGAGTTGACTGGCGGAATTTACTTTGGTGAAAAAGGAAAAAGTGAGGACGGAAATAGTGCATGGGATACAGAAATGTATACAAAAGAAGAAATTGAGAGAGTTGTTCGAATTGGCTTTGAAAGTGCAAAAAAGCGTTCAAAGAAACTGTGCGTTGTAGATAAAGCAAATATTTTAGAATCAAGTCGCCTCTGGAGAACAGTTGCACAATCACTTAAAAATGATTATCAAGAAGTGGAGCTTTCATACATGTATGTAGACAATGCTGCAATGCAA
>JBOFSR010000096.1:0-3923 GCA_051651645.1 Treponemataceae bacterium
AAGCCAAGAAAAACACAGCGGGCGACTCAATGATGCATACAGCATGCAGCTGCTAATACGAGCAAAACATGAAAAAAAATTCCCTTCATGGTCAGATGTTGCAGGTGCACGAGACACCTATCCTGGTGGAGCCGAGCCATACATTTTTGGTGGGGCATTTGCGGCCTTTATTCAGCAAAAATACGGAATGGAAAAATATGCACAGTTTTGGCTTGAAAGCGGAAAGCCTCAGTTTTTTAAGCTGGCTGCAGGAATTTATAAAAAAGTTTACCGTATTTCCCTAAAGGAAGAATGGAAAAACTTTTATCAATCCATTCCAACTCAGAAAATTCAAGAAGAGAATAAAAATAAATCTCTTATAACACAAGGACTTATAAACACACTAGCAGCCTATGACAATACATTGGTGTGGATTGATTATCAAAAAAAAGGAGTTTTTCTCAAAAACTTTGAAAGCAAAAAAATCAAAAAACTTTTTTCAACTGACAGTACCGTTGAAAGGCTCAGTTTTTCTCAAGATGGCAAATACTTAGGAGTATCATCTTCTCGATCCGCTAAAGGAAATTTTAATTACAAAAATGAATTTCATTTGTTTGATATGCACAAAAAATCATTTTTAAAAACAATCAAAAATATTGGAGATGCCGCAATATATTCATCAGGTGATGATATTTTTATTTTTGGAACACAAACGCAGGCACAAAGACAAAATCTCATCCAGTACAAGTACAACACAAAAACAAAAAAACTCGCTTACGAAAGGGAAGAGACGCTCCCCCTTTTTACAACAATTTATTCACCACTCATTTTAAATGAAGACTATCATGCCTATATACAAAAAGATAGAGAAAAACGAGCTATCATTATTCACGATAAAAAATCTTCTATTATACGAGCTATAAATCTTTCAGCAGACAATACAATAACACCACGATTTTTAATGCAAAACCATGCGGTAAATCAACAAAATGATGAGCTACATTTTTATTTTTCATGGAACAAAGAAAACTCGCTTTCAAACGATGTAAAGACTGAAGAATATTTTCAATGGTTGGCAGAAGCTTCAACAAGGGCTGGCGAAGTTACCTTTAAGGCTTCAACAAATGAAATTTCTGTTACTAGGCAAACAAAACAAATTACTAATGGCGTTGAAAAAATGATTGCCTTGAGCAATGGAGAATTATTGTTTATTAATCGATCATATTTTACGGATCAAATATATTCTCTACCTTACAACGATTTAGGCTTTATTCCACTAAAAAATATTACAATAACAAGCTCAACAAAAACAGGTCAGATTACACAAAATGAAAGCAATGCAGATTACATAAGAAACCTTGAAAAAAATGCAAGTCCATTTACTGAAAAAAAATATAATCCGCTTAGTTACATGTACAAGGGGCTTTTTTTACCTGGGCTTGCAGTAAATTCAATGAATTTATCCGATGATATTCTTAGTGCAACAAACCTAGGTCTCAGTTTTTTTACAATTGATCCTACTGAAAAATGGCAATTTATTCTTTACTCAGGATATGATTTTGAAAAAGAAGCCTTTGGAACTGGCTTTAATTTTTTAAACACGACACATCCCATGCAGTGGGGATTAGGTTTTAATGTAGATAACTACTTAAATGGAAAAACTGTATTCACTATTAAACAGGATTTATTATACACCATACATTTGAGAAATAATTTTCAAGCCATCATTTTCAAAAATGAAGCTCAATACAAAACAAATATGACCGTCCATCAATTTTATGATTTGGCAAGTCTTTACTTTACCAATTATCGCACCGTTAACAAAGCATATCATGCCATTGCAGGCATTCAAACAGGCGTTCAACTAGAGCAATTATATTCAAGTGCCTCAAATATATATCAGTATGAGCCTATGCTTTTTTTTAATTTTGCCATTCCAACACTGATGTTTTTCCCAAACCCAGAGAATTTCACCCTTAACCTTCCCGCCAAGGTTCAGCTCCAATTTTATCCCAAGCAATTTTCTTTTAAAACGACGGTCGTTATTTTTTCAGCTGAAATTCAAAAAAGTCTTTCTTTTTTTCCATTATATTTTAATCGATTTACCTTAAATGCGGCGTACACCAATTCTTCATTATATGATTTTTCAGCGTACAAGCATTCAATAGCAAGCTCCGCATACTTTACCCTAACGCCAATTATTGGCATACTTACGACAATGCACTTTGATGTGGGAGCGACGGTAAAATATCAAATAAATGAAAACAATTTGAATTTTTCCTTTTATGGGTCTTTTCGTATGTAAATATTTATGATATAGTATAATTTGAGGAGGCTTTTGTGTCCATCAAAGCAGCAATTGGAAAAACTATTATTTTATTAATTCTCGTTTTTGTTTTTATTTTTATTGGTCTTTTTTGGTTTGACTTTCTTGGTGTCATTCAAATAAAACAAATCTTTGCTCCAGTTTATGAAATGCTTGGATTTCAACCTCAAACATCATTGACAGCAACCTCATCATCACCGTACGAAGCTGATTTAGAATCAGATAGGCTTGCAAAGCGATTAGAGTCACTTAACTTACGAACACAAGAGTTAAACAAACGAGAAAGCGATATAAAGCAGCTTGAGGTGCAAAACCTGCAAATAGCACAAGAACTAGAAGATAGAGTTGCAGCCCAAGAAGAAAGAGAATATTCGTTTGACTCAACTATGAAAAAATATGAAGATCGAGATGCAAATATTGCCCAAAACGCAAAAAATTTAAATGCGATGCCTCCACAAAGTGCAGTAAATATTTTACTTGGTATGGAAGATCAGGATGTTATTGATATTCTGCGAAAAGTAGAGCAAATAGCACAAGAAACAAATACAAGCTCCTTAGTTGCCTACTGGATGTCTCTTATGCCAGCAGATCGGGCAGCTATTTTACAGCGAAAAATGGCAAACGTTAGTATTATAGAGTAAACTTTTTACAATTCTAGTACAAAATACAAACCTCCTAATCATAATTGGAATCCCCCTCTCTATTTTCCTTAAATCTTTCATCAAACTTGACATTTTTTGTCATCATCAATATCTTCTAAAAGATACATGTTCTGCATAAATCAAAATATTTTACAGTTTAGGGAGATTATTAATGAGAAGATTTACTTTACCTCGCGATCTTTATTACGGAGAGGGCTCTCTTGAGTACCTCAAAACAATTAAAGGAAAGAAAGCTATTGTCGTTTTAGGTGGCGGATCAATGAAAAAATTTGGCTTTGTCGATAAAACGCTCGCTTACCTTAAAGAAGCTGGCATTGAAACAAAACTTTTTGAAAACGTCGAGCCAGATCCATCAGTTGAAACTGTTATGGCTGGTGCAAAGGCGATGCAAGAATTTCAGCCCGACTGGATTATCTCAATGGGCGGAGGATCTCCTATTGATGCGGCAAAAGCAATGTGGGTTTTTTATGAGTATCCAAACACAAAATTTGAAGACTTAATTACGCCGTTTTCATTCCCAACACTGCGAACAAAGGCAAAGTTTTTGGCAATTCCGTCAACCTCGGGAACGGCAACCGAAGTTACCGCTTTTTCTGTTATCACAGATTACAGCACTGGCGTAAAATATCCTCTTGCTGATTATAATATCACACCTGATGTTGCTATCATTGACCCAGAGCTTGCACAAACTATGCCACAGTCGCTCACCGCACACACAGGAATGGATGCACTAACACACGCATTTGAAGCCTACGTTTCAACGCTCAACTCAGACTTCACCGATCCTCTTGCATTACAAGCAATTAAAATGGTTTTTGAATATCTTCCTGCTTCATACAAGGGCGATAAAAAAGCACGCGAAAAAATGCATTACGCACAATGCTTGGCAGGAATGGCGTTTACTAATGCACTTTTGGGAATTGTTCATTCAATGGCACACAAAACAGGGGCGGCCT
>JBOFSR010000097.1:0-28229 GCA_051651645.1 Treponemataceae bacterium
TTTCTGCAGCAGAGAACACTCTAACAATTGACGGCGGTGTTGCTACCACAGGCACCATTGTTACAAAAAATATTGTCTTCAAAAATACAAACAACTCAATTATTACAGGAACAATAAGCACAGCAAACTTTACTCACGAAGGGACAGAACCATTAACTATTGAGAACGCCATAATCAGTGAGAATTGGACATCTTCTGGCAACCTAACAGCAACAGGAACCGTTTCTTTTATTGGGAATGCAACTAGCACTATTACAGGAAGCACAAATTTTAATAATTTTACTTGTACCGTACCATCTAAAACAATTCTTTTTGAAGCAGGCAGTACGCAGACAATTACTGGCTCCTTTACCATAAACGGAGGATCCGTTTCAACACGAGTAACACTGAAAAGTATAATTCCTGAATCCCCATGGTTTATAGACCCCCAAGGAAAACGCAAAGTAGAATATACTGCCGTACAAGATTCCACAAACAAACATACGGACAACATAATAACTGTCAATAGTCAGGATTTAGGAGACACCATAAAATGGGATTTTCCAAGACAAGAATACGAATGGACAGGAAATACTAATACAGTATGGGATAATAAGAGAAACTGGAATCCTCGTAGCGTACCAGGATCAGGATCAGTTGTAAAAATTAACGATGGACTTACAAACTATCCAATATTAAATACAGATGTTGACTTAGGTGCTGATGGCGTAATAGAAATAAATGCAACAATTGAAAATACTAACAAAGCACATCTTGACGGTAATGAAAAAACTATAACCGTAGGCGAGATTTTAAATAAAGGAAAAATACGATTAAAAGGAACAGAAATAATTAATCCTGAAGCTGCAAGAGTAAATGACTTAAAATCACTCATTGAATATTATGGAGATGTTGCAGATATTGACAAAGCATGGGGTACAAGTTATGCAAATCTTTTATTCGCGGAAACAGTAACAGGAACTTTTGCAGGTAAATTACATGTTGTAGAAACAACGACAATACAAACAGATACAAACCAACTGGAATTAAATAACCCTGACAACGACTTTGCAGGTGGCGTTGTAATTAACTCAGGACAAACAATAACGCTCAATGGCCAACCTTTTAGCCTACATGACGGAGCAAGCGGTAATCCTGCATCATGTGATTCATTGATAGTTGATGCTGCCATTCAACTTGATACCGATGTATCAACAACAGTAACTCAACAGTACAATGCACTAATAACTTTTTCTGAAACTCGTACGCTAACGAGTCCTTTAATAGAATTTGTAGCAGATGTTACTGGCCTTTCTGGTGCAAATCTAGTATGTAAAGGGGATGTTGAATATTCTAATAACCCAACATTTACTGCAAATGCAGGATTAATCACGTTTGAGCAGACACTCTCCCCTTCTGCACCAAGTGACAGCGTTGCATTCTCACTTATGAATGAAGGCAGCGTTGAGTTTTTGGCTGAAGTGAGCAATGTTGGGGAAATGAGTTTTTCTGGAAATGGCGGAAATACCTCTCACATAAGTTTTTATTCAAATCTTTCACTAGAGACGTTTAATAACACAATTAGAAACGTCAATATTTATTTTAATAAGGGTGATGATAACCAAAAAACAGAAATTACATCGTCTGCTTCAGGATTTGATATTTTTGGAATTCTCTCTTTTGGTAACTTTTATGCAAGCGAGAGTACTCGCGATGAAACCTTATTTCATTCCCCTGTAGTATTTAATCCAGCAGAAGGAGAAATCCATTTTGCAGGACTAGTTGAATCCACTGAGGAATTAGTTATTAAGCGGAATGCGACTATTATTACAAGCTCCACGCTAAAAGCTAGTACTGTCACATTTACTGATATAGAAATAACAGGCTCAGGTACCAACTTTTTAATAATTGATTCGCCAGTTTTTATAAATGACTCAGTTCAAATAGCCTTAGCAGATGCAAATATTACTTTTAACTCAACTATTGATGCAGGAACGGCTGGAAAGAGCTCTTTAAAGTGCATAACAGAAGATACAACGGCAAAAACTATTTTTAACGCAGTGGTCGGTCAAACAAAAGCACTTTCTTCTATTGAAATTGACGGTAACAGCGAAGTAAACGATGTATTAATTAAAACAACTGACAGCCAAACGTACAATGGAGATATTTCACTTACGACCGACAGCGTTTTTGAATCAAAAAACGGTTCAACCTTGACTCCCATTGCTTTTACAAATTCATCATCAATAGAGGGAAGCGGTTTTTCACTTCTTTTAACAGCAAATACCGTACTTGATACCGATATAACCTTTAACTGCAATGTTGAGTTTGCAGGAACTGTTGACAGCAAAACAGGAAGTACCGCAAACACGCTCACCGTTGAAGAAACGACAACCATTCATGATAATATTACCACAATTGGCAATCAAACCTATAAAGGAGAGGCCATCCTTGCTGAGACACCCTCCAGTCTACTAAAATTTACAACAAATAATGCCACTGTATTGTTTGGCACTGATTTTAAAGGAAACAGAGATGTTCAAATTGATAGCAACGTTGATTTTGCAGGTGATGTTGACTTAAAAACTCTTGTAATTACCAAGGAAACAAATATTTCAAAAGCTACTATTGCAGAATTGAAGACCGAAGGAAAGCAGGATTATAATGGAAATATCACAACCGACAATAATGGAATTACCTTTACCGTAACAGGAGCAAAAGATCTTGATGTCTCAAACATTACAGGAGATACAGGCTCTAAAAATAAAAATGCAGTTTATTTTGATTTTGACGCAATTGCAATCACGGGGGATCTCACCTTTGATGCTGATTTGCAGCTAAGAAAAAGCTTTAATTTTTCAACAAATAACGGTGACTTAGTTTTCAATTTTAAACTCGATGCAAACCGCAATAATATTGTCTTTAACTCCGCTATTGGAAGCGGCCAAATAAGCTTTAATGACATTCACCGACTTGGTAATGGCAACGATTATTGCTTGACAATCCAAAGTGGTATTACAAATCCTGTTACCTTCCTTGAAGAAGTTAAGGGCTACAATGGATTTTTGCTCATGGAAAACTCTAGCGTTGTTTTTAATAAAAACGTAAAACTCACCAATGGATCTGCATATAATTTTCTAAATGGTGATGTTACCGTGCAAGAAAACTTTGAATGGAGATCCTCAAATTCTGTAACCTTCAATGCAAAACTCGACTCTACAAAGCAAGTTTCTATTGTAACCAGCAAAGCCGATACCGTCCCACAAGACACAGAAAATATTATCATGTTTTCTTTAGGTGCACGAGTAGCCGTTGCTGATTTGACAATCAATATCACCAATGAAAAAGATGGCTACTTTAGTGTTATGGAGGGAGCTGTCATTACGACGACTAATTTTACTCAACTGGGGGATGGGGAAAATCAAATTGCAGGAACTTTTATTATTGGTAACGGAGAATTTAATACGAATGTTTTTATTAATGGAGAGACAGATATAACAGCGACTCAGCTGACTTTTAAGAAAAATCTATTTATTGATGCCTTTGAAAAAAATGTTTCATTCGACAATATTCAAGTTACTAATAATGCCGCTTTTTTTGCAGGAAATATCAGTGCAAAGTCAAATTTCACTATCAATGAAGACATTATTCTGCTCAATGGAGATCCTGCAAATATGTACAACGATACAAGTGCAGGACAAAGTGGCATTAATAATTTATTTACTTATCACCATCAGGGAAGAACGGGCAAGACAGCTTTCCCAAATCTTCAAGAGTTTCCTGTAGAGTTTCCAAATAAAAGTGCAATGAGTGCCATATATACTGCAGCCCTTAGCTTTACAACGCCCGTTACTATGACCGTTAAAGGAAACTTTTATAACAATGGCGTCAATTTGTCAGCTTGTACAATTAATATTCCCACAAACGAATCAGCACGTGAGGCCTTTGCAGAAGCCTACAATGCATCATTTGCAAACGTGCAAGTCAAATCAGATACAGCAGAAGAAGAGGCTTTTATTTCTGCAGCAGAACAGTGTACTGATGACGGTGGCAATACAAATATTGGTTTTAATCGCCCCTTAATTCTGATAAATGATCCAACAAAAAATACCTTTGAATCTTTGAGCGGTACCTACACTGTTTTCGACGACACTATTCGTTTAGAGTTTGCCTATGAGGGAACAAGTGAAATTGTTGCCATTGAAAACGATAACAATGAAATAAATGCAGCGTTGGCAAATATCAAGTTTGACAATGGACAAAAAATGTTCTCTGAGGCTTTTATTGACAAAGAATGCCTCATCGGAACAGTCGACCAAGGTGATATTGAAACGGGAGTAATTTACCTGAAAACAACTACACATGAACGCTGGAATACCGATGCCTCTGGCTGGAGCAACGGACACGAGGATAGTTTTGACGCTGGAAGAAAAGATGGGGCTAACAATATCAGTTTTACACATCAAACAATAACGCCGAATCTTGAAATACCAAAGGCTTTAGCTGCGGTGTATCAAAGCTTACGAGATAAATATAAAAATCGTATTGCACATTATATTGGAGCAGAGATAGATCAAACGGGTTCGCCTGGGCAAATTTTTACGGCTGTGGCAGATAGATGTAATCCAACAGTAATCGCCATTAAAACAGGACAAGAACAGCACAGAAGAGCAACAGAAAGCGAAATTCCTTCACAAGTGCAAAAGCCGTACGATGCCCATAACTTTATTGAAATTCAATATACAGAGCCGATGCGATTTGGTGACATTCCCGAAGGAGAGATCAATGTAAAAGTCCAAGCAAACTTTGAGTCAGCCTCTACCCACGGAGGAGCAATTACTGAAGTTGCAGGAGGAGAGGGGATAGAAGTCATTGGCTATTTTACAAGTCAATATGGACGACTAAAAACAGGAAGTCGCACACAAGCTATTGATACCACGGTGCATTCGCTATACCGATCATTCTCTATTGATGGAAAGAACGAAAATGAAAAAAGCTATCCTACACGAATACGCATTGGAATTGCAGCCTATGCTTCAGATCCAATTTCAATAAATGGCAAAGACACCTTTAACTGGGAAGGTTTCATTGATTCATCAGTTATTCCAAGTGGCTTGGCTACAATCACGGAAAATCAATTTCTCTGCGACGCCTCATCGGCAACCCCCACAGGAAATGCAATCAGTGCTCCTTTGTGGGATATAATCATAAACAACACTCCAGAAGCAGACACCGTCTATGGAAAGTGGGATTCATCGGCGCCAACAATCGCAAAATACTTAAAATATGAAAATAATATATATGAATGGGATAGTGCAAGTAATATCAATTTTCACGAAGTTGTTCCAATGGAAAAAGGGGGTAGCGGTACAGGGTATGTTGATTCTATAGAATTTCATTTTTTTGACAACACCCCTCTGTACGATGGTTCTGCAGATGAGCCATATCATCCGTATAAATGGGTTTCTCGAACAGGCTGGCTGTATAACAATGATTTAATTCCTGCCGCAGAAGATAGAGGCGGCTCTCGCCCCTTTGCTGATAAACTTAGTGCAAAAAATCGGACAAAAGGCGGAATGCGTTCCTCTTCTTTGCTAGACTTTGATAAGGCATTCTCATACAAAGTATCACAAACTGCACCAGAACAAAGTTTTCACTCTGAATTTTCACAAACAATTAACCTGCCCTACTTTTTTCAAAATCAAGAAGATCCCCAAAAAGATATCTCTCCCATTGACGGCTTATATTTATCACTCGATCTTAAGCCTGAGGATTCGGATAAATTTTTTCTCAGCAACGCTTTTTATATATCTTATGCCGCTGACAAAGGCTATATAACAGACCTTGCAGGAAATAAATTAAAAACGGTCATCGATGCAGAGATTATTAATAGAACGCCGCCTGCTTTTAACATGAGTATTGCCTCCGTTAGCGGAAAAGAGGTTTTAATCGTTTTTGACAGAAAAATGGCTACAAAATATAATCCAATGGGCGGCACAGAAGTTGATTTACTCGCTCAATTGCCAAAAGAACTTGCCATCATTGACGCAAGAAAACTACCAACTATTCCTTCAGATCCAAATGATCCTAATCTACCAGGCATATATTGGGAAGATGCAATCATTGATGGCTTAATCGATGAAAATATTCCTGCAAAAAATCTAAAAGAAAGTGGCAGTATATCAGCCTTTTCAATTACCCTTACAAGAGAAATTTCTATTGAGGATATTTTATTCTACTATATTAGAGTTAGAAAGCCTGAAGTAAAACGTCCTGACCCTATCACAGGGCAAGACAGCTTTGTGCCGTATATCATTGATACTAGTGATAATCCAATGTATTATTACCGAGAAGATCTCGATGATGCAAGTAAAAGCGAACATGTTTTAAGCGACTTTGCAATAAATTTTGTAATTCCCTTATATGCATATGATAGTGGTGTAATTGACGGCGAGGATGTTGAAAATACCACAGGAACTCTTCGTATATTTGATGGATCTCAAAATATCGCAAACGGTATAGATTTCACACTTGCAACACGGCTACAAGCCCTTGGAACAGAAGAGATAACAGACTTTGGAAAGATTACGTTGTTTATGGGTGTAAATCCAACCCCTGAGTCAATTTCGACAAATTACAACTTTGCAACAGGAAGTAATCAAACAGTATGGCTACCAGAGGCCTTTCCGCCAATAAGCTCAACACCCAATACAAACGATGTAAAAGTACTAGACGCAGATAAACTCTCTGAATCTTTATATAATTTTATTGTCCCCAATAGTACGTATAGGTGGCCAGATGAGTCACAAGTGCAATTCTTATTCAAGTATGAAAATCCTGATACAGCCACTTATGAGAGAATGGATTTATTTAGAGATTATATTTATGCCTTGCGCCTTGATACACTAACTGATATTACTTCGTTTGATGTATGGAAATTTAGCTTGCTTAAATTTATTCAACAACGTGGCGGTGTTTCTGTATTTAACAACGTTATTGATCCCACTAAAAATCAGGAAACGATTATTGATATTATTCCTTCAAGACCAGGAGTTGTTACCGTTAGTATAATGACCTTGGACGGGAATATCATTAAATACATACACAAGGGGAGACTGAATAATCAAATGTATCATTTTAAATGGGATGGCCGAAACAATGCAGGAAATCCTGTAGCACGTGGATTATATTTTGTTAGAGCAGTTGGGCCTTCTATGGATGAGACTCGTAAAATTCTAGTAATAAAGGAAAATTTTTAATACAAAAAGCTGCAAGATCACGCAGTTTATAAATAAAATTAGTTACTTATAATTTTTTCTACGCGATCAGCAAACATTTTTTTGTGCTTTGCACAGCGGCCATAAATTCGTGCATAGTCAGTGCCAATAACTAAAACACATTGCGTCAAATTAAAATAAAAAGCAATAAAAAGCGAAAAAATAACTAAAAAACTTCCAAATGCAGTCACCAAAATTGAAGGATCTTTTCTAACCTGCAAAAGAGTATATTGCTGCGGATTCGAAAGTTGCACCTTATAGTTATCAAGCGTAATATCTTCATCCATTCCAACATAATTCATATCAAGCATTTTTTGTTCATAATAAACAGCAAATTGCGTTTTAGGATTTATCAAAAGGGGCGTTTTTGACGTTGGCCCGTGATCATGACCATCATCATAAAAATCAGGAAAAAACTTAAAAAAAGCAAACGTTATCGGAATATCATCCAGCTCAAAAGTATCCCCCATATAAACAGTTTTATGCTGAACCAACTCATCTTTATACCAAACTTTCACGTCATTTGCCCAGCCAGTCGAGTTTTGATAAATGGTGTAGCCAAAAATATCCAGCGGATGATTTACCATCGATTGCCCAGAAGTCGTTACATTTGTCTCCGTATTTTCAACAGTCAAATCAGAAATATATTGATTAACCGTAAAATCACTTCGCAATTGAATATCAAATTTATCAATCGTGATTTTAAGCGGCGTTTTTGCAACATCAAGCGTCATTCCTTGCACGCCATACACAATTGACTCAATCGAATAAAGCGTTCCGTACATAAACCCGACAATCAAAATTAACATCCCACAATGACAAAGCCATGCACCCCATACAGAAATCTTATTTTTTTCTGCATACATATAATTTTCTTTTTGCAGGATTTTCTTACATTTAAGCTTTGAAAAAAAAGAATCTTTCTGATCAAGTGGAATCTCGCCAAGAAAAAATTGATCATTTAAAGCAATCGTTTCAGGCTCAAAAGGTTTTCGAAATTGCTTGTAAATGTGCGGAAAACGAATAATATTGCATAAAACTAAATTAAAGCAAAGCAAAATTACCAAAGAGCCAAACCACCAACTCGTAAAGGCTTTATCAAGCTGACAAAACATAATCAGAGTGGCAACAAGCGGCGAATAATTTTTCTGATAATACGTTGGTGTATTTCCTTGAGGAATAAAACTGACAAGAGTGCAAACAAGACAAATCACGATGAGAAGAGCAATTGCAAACTGCATTGAATGAAAGACTTTTAATATTTTTTTTATAGATTTGATTTTCACAATAAGTGTACTTAAAACAAAAAGCCCACTGTGAAGCGAGCTTTTTGAAAACTATGCTATAAAAGGAGCAAGGCTTGTTCAGCTAATTCATTTGCCTTGTCAAGGCAATAATGTGTAAGCTTTGAATTATGAGCACCTTCTGAGTTTTCAACAAAAACAAAATCCCAGTAAAATTGTGCCGTCCGATTAAGAGAACGAATTTCATCAAGCTCATTTTCAGGAAGAGCATTTTCACTCACCGCAATTGCAAGTCGATTCGTTAAGTCCTCAAGCTTATAGCCCACAGAAAAAGTTTTTTCTTCAGCCTTTTCTTGAATTGCCATAACAAATCCTTTTAAATCTTTGTGGCACTGTGAACAATTATTTGCAATCAACTCAGGATTATCAAGCGGGCTTGTCCATTTATGTGAAGTAATTTTCTTTCCATTCACTGTTTTTTCACCCATGTGACATGTTGCACACGTATACATATCCTTGTGAGGAGAGCCTTCGCTCAAAAAAGTTTCCATTTCTGGATGCTGTACTTTGATTTGACGTGTCTTTGTCCGAGGATTTGTATAATCAGAAAAATCTCGCTCATTGTAATAGGCTAAAATGTTATCAGGATGCATTTGGGCAATATTTTTATACGGAAGCACAACTTCTCGTGTTTCTGGATCAAAATAGTATTCAACATGACATTGTCCACAAGTTAAAATAGCCTTATGCACAGAGGCAAAATCTTCGCCCAACGCAGTAACTGCATACTGATGAGTTACTTCAAGCACAGAAACATCGTTGCCATGACAATTGTAGCAAGAAACATTTTCTGTCATTTTTGCCATAGTTTCGTTAAAATCATATTTATACGCTTCAACACCATCACGATTTACCAACGCGGTGTAGTCTGGAGTCTTGCAAGTCAAACAATTTGCAAGCGGATGCGGGCGCCCAGATGCCTGCAAATCCTCAAGTGAATAATTATGTCCACGAGCAGTCTTATAGTATTTATCAAACGCCATGCCTTCATATAAAACACCAATCATCGGATACTCTTCAATATGCTCAAAAGCAATACTGTTTTCTTTATTTGCCATGAAGGATTCATAAATTTCTGGATGAATGGACTGCCACATTTCAGCAGTAACAACACCATTTTCATTTGGCTCTGGCAATACAACTGCTTTTTGACAATTTATTGCAACAAGAAAAGCTACCGCTACAATGGCAGGAACAAGAATAAATTCAAGACGTTTTTTCATAATTTCTCCTTTTAATACAAATCGCATTATTTTTTCTAGTATTTTACAAAAATCATATAAAAAGTAAAAGAGGCTGTTAAAAAACAACCTCTTAATATAGCGGCAATGGGACTTGAACCTATGACCGAACGGATATGAGCCGTTTGCTCTACCACTGAGCTATGCCGCCAAATGAAAATACAGTATATAAAAACAGAAAAAAATAGTCAAGTAAATTTTAGTGATTTTTTACTACAAACTAAATCAAAATGCCACTCAACAGAGCGACATTCTGATTTATAAAATCTAAAAATATGATAATTATTTAGCTTTTGGAATAAACGGCTTTGAAGAATTTTTAGCTCCTGGTGTTCCGTTACTTGTATCTACCACAATCCACTTATCTTTTCCATTTACCCCTTCGGTTGATTGACGTGAAATAGTACGTGTTGCTGTTACATTATCAGTTATTACAGCAGAACCAATATCCCATCCACCTTCCCAAACTCCTGCAGAAAAAGCTTTTTTAGCTGCCTGCTCATGAACATCCTTTTGCCATGAAGAATACTTACTTTCGATCAGCAACAAAGCATCTATCAACTTTCCATCTTTTCTCTCCTCAAGCAAAATTACATCTTGCCTCCCCAGTCGAGCTGACTGATTATTAACCCAAAAATCCCGTGCTGTTGGTAAGGCGTCTACTCCACCAGATTCATCAAGAGCATTTATTTCATCAACTGTTCCCTCTTCCATATTGCGTAAATGTAATACAATATATTCGCCAGCCTTTACTTCAGCAAACGGAAACTCATAGCGTGCTTTCTCGCCATCATGGGAGTTATAAAGACTAACACCTGCAAGATTTCCATCACTTAATGCAAGTAATTCAATAAACTCAACACGTGGCTTTGAATACTCATTACGCACTTCATTGATTACCAGCTTAGGTATACGGCTATTAAAGCCTGTAATATACCCTAAAAAATCAAGCGTATTATCATTGGAGTCAAACACAACACCCTTGATACTGTATTTTTTTCCAATTTCCGTCTTGTCTTTCAAAAAAACTTTTACTAAGGTGCCATCAATAATTTCTGTTTCCACCTCAAAAGAAAGCAGACTCTCTCGCTCAGTAAGTGCATCCTTCTGTATATCAGAAACTAAATCGACATCAATAGAATAAAGACGTACTGGTTTAGAAAAAAGAATTTCAATAAGCTGCTCGCTAACGGGCACAAAAGAAAGCATTTTGGGACTTTCAAAGTCTCCAACTAACAGTGATGATTCAGGATTATTCGTTGCAAGCTTACACGACACGCATGTCAAAAAAATAAGAAAATAATAAACTTTTTTCATATAAAACTCCTTGCTTTTAGTTTGTAAGAAGAAAACCTACACCATATATTTAGAAAGCAACCGAGATTTTTCATGTATTTTTTGATTATTTAAAATAAAAAAGGTCGGCATAAGCCGACCATGCCCATCAGGCAGTCAGAGGAACAATGGGTGGGAGGGGATTTGTCCCCCTGACATTTATATTATCGGTTGAAAGCCTAAAAACTTTACCTTTTTATGGAATTTCTGTAACACTACTGTCAACAGATAATGAAATAGCATAATTTTTTCCAAGATCTGCAGTGATTGTTCGTGTTAGTTCATAAGAACCTAGCCTAAATAAAATAGTATGTTCCCCTGGCGTAACAGTGAAAAAAGGCTTATTAAGCACAAGAGGCTTACCATTCAAGACAACACTCGTACTTTCAGGAAGTTGAAAATGTAACTGAGGAGAAATATCTGTTAGTGCAATAGTAAGATTCGTAGTTTTTGCTCGATCAATAATAAAAGATCTCACTTCGCTACGGAAAAAATCAGAGACAATCGACAAATGGTATTTTCCAACTGGTAACAAAAGAGGAAAATCACTCAGCTTAACTTGGTTTTCATTAACAGTTAAAGTAATTGGTTTTTCAATCTTATCTGGATATATAACATTCAAAGCAAGAAGACCTTCTTGACTCAAAATAGTTTTCACCGAAACATCCAATCGTAAATCTTCAACCATCGCTTTCAACTCAGGATCATCCATATAAATTCTAAAAAAAACAAAAGGTGAATTATTATCCAATAAAGAGGAAAGATTTTGAACATACGGAGATTCAGCAAATTTGTAATCACCAAAGGGAATACGAAAAATCAGGCTTAAGCGAGAAGGAAGCGTGCTAGAAACTTGATGCTTACCTGTAAATGTTGTTGTCATTTCTTCAGGAGACGGACTAATATCGGTATAGAACGCATAAAAAATATTGTTTCGCAAAGACATAATCTCAGAAGGAATTTTTACTTCAACTTCAAAGCCCTGTAAAAACTGGCGCTCCTTTGGTAGCATAATCACCAAGGCGTCATCAATTTTCATTTTTTTCACATCATGCGTTGACTCTTCAAGTCTAACAAAATAAATACTACTTACATCAAATGTATCTGCAAAAGCAAAAAAAGAAACTAAAAAAGCTAGTATTGTTATGTTCTTTTTCAAATTAATCTCCACAATTTATTTTATTACTTTAAAAAAAGATGATTTATATTTTGCTTTTGACCATCTTGGCGAATTTCAAAATGCAAATGAGGCCCAGTTGATGCACCTGTTGAGCCAACTTTTCCAATGACAGCCCCGCGATTAACTGTTTCATTTTTTGAAATATCGATGCTATCTAAATGGGCATACAAGCTTTCTGTATTGTTTTCATGATGTAAAACAATATAATTGCCATAAACTGCATCAAATCCTACATGCTTTGCCAATCCTGTACGTGCTGCCAATACAGAAGTGCCTGTAGGTGCTGCTAAATCAACACCCCCATGAAAATGATCATTTCCACTTATTGGGCTTACCCGAAATCCATACGATGATGTTAAAACACCTTGCGGCAAAGGAGAGCGAAGTGCTGTATCAAGAAAAAAAGCACGCTCTGTCGAAGAAAGCCTCTCCCCTTTTAAAAAATAAAACTGTCTTTCCCCTACAGTATAACTAATTTGTTCATTTAAATCAAATAGTTTTTTGTGCAAAATAATCTCAAGTGTTGTCTGTGCCCGTGCGGGAATAAATAAGCCTGGAACCGTTGGCAAATAAATAATTTTTCCAACAGGAATTAGGGCGTCAACTGTTGGTAACAGATTAATAACAGCAAGAGTCTCATAGGGCAAATTACACCGAGCCGCTAATGAAATCAATTTTTCATCTTTTTGTGCAACATAGGTATAGATTTGCAAGGTAATCGCTCTATTTTGAGCAATATCCATGTACGATTTTTCAACTTCTTGTATATATTGCTTAAAAATTGGATCACGATAATTAAGGTTTTTAATATGAGGATAATGAGTTTGAGAAAATACTACATTACACATAAAAAAAAGAAGGAGAAAAAAAGAAAAATTTATTTTTTTGTACATCATACGGAGATATTTCTTCTTTTGAATAAAACGACACTAAATAAAAGAAGGGTGAAAAAGAAGGAGAAAAAAGCAAGTCCGCGTTTAAATGTATTAATTAAAAACACAAACAAATACATTTCTGCAAAGACAAAAGAAAAAATCACAAAAAACCTAATTGATTTTTTTAAAATAACTTTTTTTTGTGCAGCTGATTTTAATTGAAATTTCTTTTTTGCTTTAAAAAATATTAAAAATCCAAACATAAAAACACAGGTAATTAATACTATAACTGAATAAAAGGAGGGATGATTTATAGCTACATACCAAAAAGGGTACGTGATAGAAACAGCTACAAAAAGTGAAAATAAAAAAAAACTAATTAAAGTTAGCATTAGATAACAAACAATACATTAAAAATGATGAAACAATAAACTGCCTCATCATCACAACTTTAGCCTTCGATAATTGCTTCAGTTGGGCAAGCAGAAACACAAGCACCGCAACTTACACAGCTACCAGCATCAATTACTCGCACATTTTCTTTTTCTGTAATTGCAGTTACTGGGCATTCTGGTTCGCAAGCACCACAATTTACACATGCATCATTAATTTTGTAAGCCATCTAAAACCTCCTTTAGTTTGGTTAAGATAAAGTATTCCGTGATTATAATTATTTTTTTTAGAAAAAGCAAGCATTTAGAAAAAGATTATTGGTATTTAGAATAAAAAAAATGGTGAATCTATACTATGATAGATTCACCCTAGAAAATCAGCCAGCAGTAATTGCATCAGCTGGACATACAGCAGCACAAGCACCGCAACTTACGCAAGTATCTGCGTCAATCACTCGGGCATTAGCACCTTCGCTAATTGCACTTACTGGACATTCTGGTTCGCAAGCACCACAATTTACACATGCATCATTAATTTGATAAGCCATAAAAACCTCTCCAAAATTTAATTAATCAGTAAAACTGACCAATTAAGTGTACGCCATTCCTGTATAAAAATCAATAAATTTTTTCATGAAAAATAAAAAACTTACATATCATTGCTTTTTTTGGGTTTTCGCTTTGTTGAGCGTTCTGTTTTTCGGTAAAGGCCTGCATTACTATTTTGCTGTTTTTCACCCGAGTGATAACGCTCGCCCCTTCTTCCTCCATCACCACCACCGCGTCTTTGCGATCCACCTCGACTACCAAACCGTGCTACACCGCCTCCACCTCGTCGATCGCCCATAACTTGTCCAGTTTTATTATCAACTCGCATGTGAGGAAGATTTTTATTTGTCTTTCCTAATTCCAAAACTTGCATTGCAACGTCATTCGGTAAACTAACCAGAGAAAAACTATTACTCAGCTCAATTCCATCAACAAGACGCCCAGGAATATTGAGAAGCTGCGTAAAAAACTGTGCAATTTCAGCTTTATTATACCCATCTTGTCGACCAAGCCCCACAAACAAACGCGTTTGATTGCTATTGCCGCCAAAACTTCCCTTTTGCTTTATTGCAGAAATATCTCCATATTTTTCAGCTTTAATATGTTTTTTATAATTTTCTTCTAAAATGATTGCCAAAACTTCTTTTGCATCACGACTTTCGCAAATATTATCCGCAAGACGCCTAAAAAATCGTGTTGGTGTCTTTTTCAAAGATTCTTCACTCGAATCAGCATTTTTTTCTTCAATTTCATCATAGATTGCAATTTTTGCTAAAATATCGCTACAAAGCCTATCTCTCTTAATTTTAAGGATTTCATCCGCACTCGGAATAGTTTCTTCCTTTAAATTGCCTCTGGTAACACTGCTAAAATAACTAATGCGTCGGCGCTCTTCAGGGCGAACAAAGGTAAAAGCACGCCCCGTTGCACCCGCACGCCCCGTACGACCAATACGATGCACATACGTAGGCCCATCAAAGGGAAGGGAATAATTTACAACGTGCGTTAAACCACCAACGTCAATTCCACGAGCAGCAACATCCGTAGCAACAACGACTTTTGTCTTTTTGCTTCTAAAACGAGCAAGAACTTTTTCACGCTGAGCTTGAGGAATATCACCATGCAAAGAAGCCGCCTCATAGCCGCGCTCATCAAGATCTTTTGCAACCTTATCTGCATCAGCCTTTGTTTGAGTAAAAACAATGCCATAAAAATCTTCTGACATATCAATCAATCGAACCAAAGCATGAATTTTTTCACTTTCATAGACCACCCAAAAACTTTGCTCCGTTAAAATGGGATCTTCAGCACGCTCTTCTTCTTCGATGATTTCATATTCACCCATAAATTTTGACGCAATTTTCAAAATCTCTTTTGGCATAGTTGCAGAAAAAAGCAAGATACGGCTGGAAGGATTTGCCCGAGAAAAAATCTGCTCAATATCATCAATAAAACCCATATTAAGCATTTCATCTGCTTCATCCAAAATAAAATAATCAATTTTATCCAAATTAAGTGATTTTCTATCAATGTGATCTTTTATACGCCCAGGAGTTCCTACAACGATTTCTACACCACTGCGAAGTTTTTTTAGCTGTCCAGACATTGCTTGACCACCGTAAACCGCTGTCAAACGAGGAAAATTTGTTCCCGAAAGCGATTCAAGCTCCTTACAAACTTGAAGTGCAAGTTCCCGTGTGGGAGTTAAAACAAGAGCCTGCACATAGCCCTTATTTTCCGTAATATTTTGAAGGAGGGGCAAGCCAAAGGCAGCCGTTTTCCCCGTTCCCGTTCGTGCTTTTGCAATCAGATTTGCATCTCCTGTCAATAGACGCGGAATTGCAAGCACCTGTATTGGCGATGGCTCTTTAAAGCCCTTTTTCTCAACAGCAGCAAGCGTTTGTTCATTAAGACCTAGGTCATTAAACGTGATTGTTTCTTTCATAGATTGATTGTATTCCTATTAGTACAAGTATTTTTTGACAAGAGAACTGTAATTAAAACCATTATTACTGCAAAACTGTAACACAGCTAGGAATATCACGCAACTAACAAAGCCTTGTAAAAAAGACTGATCAGCTGTTTCCTAGAAACTAGGCAAAATGAAAATTATTTGGAATAGATTGAAGCAAATATCGACTAGAAGCAATTAAGCCCTTTCTATTTCTTGTAAATCAAAGACTTACCATAAAATAACAAAATCTAATGTTAACACTGATTCAAACACGCATCGATGAATCAATCAGTCTTCCTTATGACTATTTATACAGTTGACTGCATTTATCACTTATCAACTTATATTGAGTATACCAAGATTTTGAAGTTACGTCAAGCAAACAGAAAATAAAACACTTGAGCTTAAATCTAGTTGACTAGCTCATCTATTTTTCGATATATTTGAGATACTTAAATTTTATAATACTATTCACGGAGGAGACCAGATGAAAGTAAAACCATTAGCAGATCGAGTTTTAATCAAAACTGAAAAGACAGAGGCTAAAACTGCAAGTGGCATCATTATTCCTGATACTGCACAGGAAAAAACACAAACAGGTACAGTAATTGCAATTGGAGAAGGTACTGAAAAAGAAAAAATTACCGTAAAAGTTGGGGATAATGTAATGTACGATAAATATGCAGGAACTCAAGTAAAAATTGATGGCGATGATTGCCTTGTTTTACGCAATTCAGATCTTATTGCAGTCATTCAAAAATAATTTTCTTAATGTCTAACACAAAAGGCTACTCATTACGAGTAGCTTTTTTATTTTAAAATCCGTGTAAATCTTTTTAAAAATCATGGTAAAAAATTTCTTTTTTTACTAAAATAAGGATATGGCAAAAAAGAAAACTGGTGCAAGTATTTTCAAGTGTTCAAATTGTAGCTATATTCAACCACGATGGCTTGGAAGATGCCCCGAATGTGGCGAATGGAACACTTTTGAAGAATGCATCGAAGAAATAAGCACGCTCAATACCGCAAATATCGGAGTGCAATCAAATACGCGATCAAAACCCTGCCTTTTAGCCAATGTTAATCCCCTAGAAGGAAAACGCTTACTAACGGGCATTAGCGAACTTGACCGTGTTCTTGGCGGCGGAGCGATGATGAAATCAGCAATTTTAATTGGTGGCGAGCCTGGCATTGGAAAATCAACATTACTTTTGCAAACTGCCTCATCCGTTGCAAAAAATGCTCCCGTGCTTTATGTCAGTGGCGAGGAATCTTCCTCCCAAATACGAAATCGAGCAGACCGATTATGCATCTCATTTGAAAACATTCACGTACTTTCGACAACTCGTTTTGACGACATTGAAGAAGCTTTGCGAAACTTAAAGCCAACCTTTGTTGTCATTGACTCAATTCAAACCGTATACTCCGCTCACGCAGGAAATATTCCAGGATCGATAAACCAGCTAAAACTTTGCGGACAGGAACTTATCACATGGGTAAAAGAGCATGAAGCGGTGCTTTTTTTTACCGCCCATATTACTAAAGATGGAAATATTGCAGGGCCAAAGGCACTTGAACACATGGTTGACACGGTCATTTCTTTTGAGCGGAGCTCCGATGAAATTCGCTTTTTGCGTTCACAAAAAAATCGTTTTGGTTCTGTTGACGAGCTTGGTATTTTTGCTATGGAAGAAAAAGGCTTAATTCCCGTAGATGATCCTTCAAGCCTTTTTATCACACGACGTGAAGGAAACTTACCCGCAGGAATTGCCGTTGTGCCTGTCTTTGAAGGAAGTCGTGTTTTTATGGTTGAGATTCAAGCGCTCACTATCCCTACAAAAACAACAATGCCACGAATAACGAGTGAAAAAATTGACTCAGCGCGCGTTGGACGCATTGCAGCCGTTTTAGAAAAACGCATCGGAATAAAATTTAGCGACCAAGATATTTTTGTCAATGTTGCAGGAGGCGTTCGTCTAAGCGAAAGTGCGATTGATCTTGCCGTTTCTGCAGCACTTTACTCAGCACGCATCGATATTCCCTGCCCCGAAAATACCGCAATTGTTGGAGAGCTTAGTCTTGCAGGCGAGATTCGCCCCGTTAGTCGCCTAAAGCAGCGAGTAAAAACGGCACAAAGTTTGGGCTACACCAAAATAATTACACCTGAAAAAGATGCTGAGACAATTCGTGTTTCTGATATAAAAGATTTGATTAAAGTGCTTTTTAATCCAGTAAATTAGACAATGGTTTTTATTTTATGGAGATGAGGGGACTTGAACCCCTTACCTCTTGCATGCCATACAAATAATTCTTTTCTTTGTATTTTTATCTAAATAATGGTATTTCAATTGATTATATTTTTTTTATTGAAATACCGTATATTGCTTTATTTAACTTCTAATGATGTTTTGTTGCTGTTAAAAATAAAATTCATCGCTTTTCAAGCTTAAGAAAGCTGGTGGCTTCATCTATCATTGCTTATCATTTGGATTCTTAAATAAAACAATACGACCTGCTGAAAAAAGTGTAAAAGCCGACGATAAGACACTCCATATAGTTTGTGATATTAGTATTATAGAGTTAGAAAAATTTTGTAATGTTAATGATTCTGATGTAGCAGAAGAATTAACAAAAGAAGCAATTAAAATAGCAAATAAAAAAAATAAAAAAATTTTTAAAGGTGTTAAAAGATTTAAATACTTTATCTGTAAATTACCAAGCGTTTTTAGGACAGCAAGAAAATTCAAATGCTTTTGTTTTAATAATGCTTCTAATAAGTCGTTGATATCATATTCTTCAACATTACTTTCCATTCCCTTTTTTATATCAGGAGTAATTTTCAATTTTTTCACCTTAATCTGTTGAAACTATTTTTAAGAATTCTTTATGAATTAAAGACAAAGGAATAGGAAGCCCCCAAATATCACTAATTTTTTCAACCTGATACCAAGCACTGCCTTTTCGATGACTCCAGTTTGAAAGAGTTTTTGCATTATAACAACCAAAAGCATCTAATACTTTATCAATTATATCATCTAGATTTTTATTCTCACCAAATCCTATGGGTGCTTTTTTTACAAAAAGAGACTTATTTCTAATAAATTTATATGACGCTTCAAAAACGGGGCCATTGGGGAGGCATAAAGGCTCCTCTATAAAAAGAAAAGTCTTATAATGAACAAGATATACTCCATATACAATATAAAGCAACTTTTGCAATTTTGTTTGAGTAAGGCTTATACATTTTTGATTGCATTTATATATGATAAATAAAGTAACATCTTTTGAAGTTAATTCTTTTTCTATTTTTATTTTTGTTTTTTCTGACATTGTTTTATCTCCTTATTTATGTGTTTTCTCGGTAGCCATTTCATGAATTTCTATTAAACCTATATTTTTAACTATACTAGAGTTTTTATAAAGCATTCTATACTTAGATTTTCTGCCACCTGCATCAGCTGAATAGAATCCTTTTAGGCGATGCACTGTTACCCGTTTTCGTCCTTAATTTGTTTTAAGTTCTTTCAGTATTTATTTCAATCATCTTTCTTTTGCATAAAAATAGTATTAAAAGTAAAAAATAAAGCAATTGCTGAAGATGCTGTTGTCCAAAGAACCTTTGAAACTTGGATTATTCCCGCTGCAAAGATATTGACACATTCTGGAAGAAACTTGCATTTTTCAAAAAACACTACAACAGCAGGAATCAAGATTGTCAAGAAAAGAAGCAAAAAAAAATTTTCAGGAAAAAGTATATTTAAATATGCCTCTTGTAGATCGCCTAACTTTTTAAATAAGTTAAAAGTATTGGTATTTTTTTGCTTTTTAACATCAAGATTTTCATTTACTTCATCGGGTTTTGTTTCTTCACACTTATCTTCGACAAATTTGCTACCTTTCTCTTTTTCAAACTCAAAAGATTCTTTACTCATTATGTTTTTACTTTTACAAAAAGGGAAAATTCTTTATGAATATAACTTACTGGTATTGGAGCACCCCATTTTTCAGTAAAATCATTTATCTCACTCCAAGCACTGCCAGGGCGGTGCGACCACTCTGACAATGATGCTGCAGTAAAATTTCCGTAAGTTTCAACAGTTTTTTCAATAATGCTAGTAGGCATATCTTTTATTTCATTCTTTGGCTTGTCTTCAAATAAAGGTATTCCTATATTTTTATAATGATTATAAGATTCAATAAAAACTGGCCCGCGTGGCAAACATAGTGGTTCTTCCATAAAAAGTATATTTTGTTTAACAACAAGGTACGTTCCAAAAACTATGTATAAAAGTTTTTGTATTTTTGTGTTGCTTAGAGTGAATTTGTTTTTTTGACACTCATAAATTATCATTTCTGAAACAGAAGTAGAGTTTAACATGTCGCTTCCTTTTTAGCCATAAACAAAAAAGGCACAAAATAATATTGTGCTATTTGCTAAGGCTCCTCTAATTTTTAAGTTAAAAATAAAATCATACAAGCTATTTAAAGAAAACTTCTTACTATAGTTTGCACTCCCAATGATCTTACTTTCAAGATACTAGTATATCGGCATATTTATATATTGACACACTAATAAATCAATAGTATTACTTTTTGAAAGAAGCTGTCAATAGGCACGTGTAAAAAAACTGTTTTATATACGTTAAAAAAGGCACTAAAAACTATTAAAAACAGCTTTTTTTTTCTATATTTTGAAATCTACAAGGTAAATGTTACCTTCTTTTTTTAGCAAGCGCCCTTTTTTGTATCATCGTTTTTGGTTTTTTCTTGTTCTATTTCTGCTCGTAAGGCATGTCTTTATAATAATTTTTCATGAAAAATTATTATCGCATGATTTTAGAAATGTTAATTAAAAACCTAAAAAATCGGTATTTTTTTATTTATTTACACTTTGCAGGTAATTAATTCATTGTAAATTGTATTATAATTTAAATTATGCTTTGAGCAAAATATATTCAAAAAGTTTTGTTTTCCTCTATCAAAAAGAGCTTTGTTTTTGTGTGCATATTGAAAATTAAAAGTTGTACCACTGTTACTCTCTTGAAAAGAAACAAGAGAAGAACCTGTTTTAATATGACGAAAAGAGTATTTTGCCAAACATTTGATAACGCATTGTATTTCTAATTTCATATAAAATTTACGCCACACACTTTTTAATTTCGTTGAATCTTATTACATATGGATCAAAAGTTTTTTCTTTGTTGCTATTTCTTATCGATTCTATTAATTTAGAAATACTTTCTTTTTGTTTGATTTTAATAAAAACAAGAGCCTCATTATATAATTTCTCAAATTCTTCATCCTTTATTTGAGGAATAAAGATAGATACAGCTTCTTTTGTTTTTATATAAGTAGTTAAAAATTCTAAATTCATTTGCATTAAGCCTAAAATAGAAGCTTTTTCTTTTTTATCTGAAAAATGTATTCCTAACTCTAAACAGTATGAAATATATGTTTTTTCTTCTTCTGAAAAATAGGTTATAAAATGCAGTTCTGGAATAATAATATTTTCATCTTTTTTTGATTTTGCGGTAAAAGAACCAATTCCTTGTATAAAGATTTTTCCAAGTATTTCATTCTCATAACAAAATTTTTGTGAGTTCATTGTCGTCCTTTTATTTTTTAAGTTTTTTGGGAATGTCTATCTACATAAATAGTATATACTCTTTTCGGACATTGTCAAGAAAATCATGATTAAAAATAATTAAAAAACCAAAAAAATCTAGTTATTATTTTGCAAAATTGTTATCTCTTTGTTGTAAATTCTAACAGGAATTTGCATGTCTTTAATTGTAACTAATGAACATGGCATAAAGTAGGCTCTTCTTTTGGAAGCCGTTTTAGCAATTTCTTAAATTCTTTTTTTGTGTATTTATTCATACTTTATATAGCAAATAAAATGATTTCTTCCGCTTATTTCACAAAAAAAATAAAATATTTTGAAATCTACAAGGTAAACATTGCCTTCTTTTTTTAGCAAGCGCCCTTTTTTGTATCATTATTTTTGGTTTTTTCTTGTTCTATTTCTGCTCGTAAGGCTTTTTGATCCTCTACTATTTTTTTTGCATATTCAAGTATAAGTTTTTTGCCTCGTGGAGTTGTTTTTTTTGCTTCGTTTAATAGATCATTTTCAATTTGAGATAATTGTTTTTCTTTATCAAACATGTCTCCTGTGCCTAATCTTAACCATTCCTCATTTACATTAAAAGAAAAACAAACAAGTTTTAAATTTTGTTCTGTTATAGAAATTTTTCCGCTTTCAATTAATGAATAAGAACTTTGGGTTATTCCTATTTTTTCTGCAAGTTCTGTTTGATTCAGTTTAAAATGTTTTCTTAATTCTTTTAAACGATTAGTTATTTCTGCTTTCATATTTATGACAATATCATTTTTTTTAAGAACAATCAATATTTTTTATGAAATTTTCATATTTTTAACTTTTAACACCATTAATTTTCTATATTTTGAAATCTACAAGGTAAATGTTGCCTTCTTTTTTTAGCAAGCGCCCTTTTTTGTATCATCGTTTTCGGATTGTTCTATTTCTGCTCGTAATGTTTTTTGGTCTTCAATTATTCTTTTTATATAATCGATAGCTATTCTTTTTGCTGCGGGAGTTAGTTTTTTGAAATTTTCATAAAGCTCGCTTAATAACTCATCGTTTATGCTTTTTTCGCTAAACATTTCGCCTGTTCCATTTTTTAGCCAATTTTCATCAACGTTAAAAAGAGAGCAAATCATTTTAATATTTTTTTCTATTAGTGGTGTTTTTCCTTTTTCTATAGAAGAAATTGCAGAATTTGTCATTCCTAATTTTTCGCCAAATTGAATTTGATTTAATTTTAGTGTTTTTCTAATAAGTATTAATCTGTTTATTATGTCCATTTAAATATTTTATCAAATAGTAAAAAAAAAATCAATAAAAAAATCAAATAAAATGATTTTTATGCTTGACAAATAAAATTAAATGAATTAAAATCAAATAAGATGATTTACGGAGGTATATTATGAGTGAAGTTGAATTAAATGAAAAACTTGATTCAGAAATGTTTGAGCAAATGCAAAGTCTTAATAATGTTGCTTGCAAACAAAATGCTATTGCCTATGTTAAGGGATTGAGAGATGCAACTGCTCTATTAAAAGAGCAAACAGCTGAACAATCAGCATAAGGGGGAAAGAATATGACAATGAAGTATTATATATCTGATCCTATTTCTATTAAAAAAAAATTATCAGAACATAAAAAAAGTATTTTTTTGCGTCCTGATAATTGTATTTGTAAGAGCAAACACAAGTTTTCTTATTGCAACAACATAAATAATTGCTGCAATAAACGTGCAAAACTCAGCCAATATCCTTGTATGTTTTACTAAATAAGCGTTTACGTATTTCTGTATTTTTGTTATTTACAAGCAAAAAGTTTGGTTTTTGATTGATGATTGTTTCAATAATTGTTGATGTTGCTTGTTCGTAGGCTTGGGGAGTAAGTTTTTCACAATCAGAAATAATTGCTACCCATTTTACTGCCTTTTCAAGAAGGCGTGGGATGTTTTCAACTGCGGCATCGCATACTTGTTCTTTTTTTTGCTTGCTGATAGGAGATAAAAGAGCTTGGGCAATTCTTGAGGTAGTTCTAAAATTAGTTAGCAGTGATTCTTGGTGGTGGTTGTTTATTTGATTAATAAGAAGGCTTGGATCAAGTAGTTTTTCTTCATTAAAGCCAAGTTCTTTGGTCATTTTCCAAATTTCTTGGTGTAAAACAAGGCTTGCAATGGTGTTTTTGATTTCAATAATGTAATCAATTTCTTCTGTGATGCCTACGACAAGATTGTATCCTTCAAGCCATAAGACTACGTGCATGAGTTCGTGACAAAGTGTTTCTTGTGCAGGCTTTTGATGTGATGGATACAATAGAATTGCACCTCTGACTCCAATGGCAATACTTGCATAACTACTTTTTGAATGGTCTTCGCTCATAGGTTCTGCAGTGATTTGATAGCCTAGTTCGTCTTCAATAATGGCGAGGATTTGTAAGAGTTTTTCATCGGTTACAAAATCTTTGAAAAATTGGCGGTGGTTTGATTTTGGCATATAAGCCTCCTTTTGTGTTTTGTTTTTTTTGGTTAATTAATTTTAACACAAAAGGTTGCTTTTGCATATAAATATTTTTGGAGGTAAAAAAGGATGATCTATGATTTATTTTGACGAAGCTCGAAGCTGTGTTCCAACGGGAAATAACAGTTGTACTCTTTGTTTTATTGAAAAATCATTTGACGAAGATTTTTTGCTTCAAGAGCAGTTTCTATACAAGTTAGGCAATGTGGTTGGAGCCCTGCGTGTTGGATTGTTAGACTCGCAAGAGTTTTGCATGCTTGAGGAGAGTTTGGTGGATATTTTAAAAACAAATCCACGGTGCTCACAAGATTTTTATACACGTGGATGTTGTTTTCTTGAACAAATAAAAGCAATGCGTCCTTCTCCTTTTGGAGTGCAGGAGAAAGCACAAACTGTAATAAGTAGAGAGTTAGAATCGTTGAAGTTGGTATTATGTTTGGCGAAAAAAGATTTTCGTCTCTAAACATTTTTTTTGTGTATTCCATGAGAGGCGAAAGGCTGTAAAAAGGAGATTCATCAAATCCTAGTTCTTTGGTCATTTGCCATACTTCGATGTGTAAAAAAAGGTTGCAAAGCATTGAGAGGCATCCATGTTGTGCGTTGTTTAAAAATAGTATTGGTTGAAAGCATGGAAAACCTTCATAGCATAAGACTACGTGCATGAGTTCATGGCAAAGAGTTGCTTGAATTAATGGTTTTTCTGGAATGTATAGAAAAGTGAATTTGTTATTATTGGGGGACATTGAAGCAGCTGCAGCTTTTGCATGTTCTTTAGGCATAGGTTCGGCGGTGATTTGATAACCTAGTTCGCCCTCAATAATATTGAGGATTTGTAAGAGTTTTTCATCGGTTACAAAATCTTTGAAAAATCGTGGCGGTTGTTGGTTTGATTTTGGCATATAAGCCTCCTTTTGTGTTTTGTTTTTTTTGGTTAATTAATTTTAACACAAAAGGTTGCTTTTGCATATAAAAAACAAGAGAGTAATCTTTTGTGTGTTAAAGCAAAAATAAGCTCTACTACCATTTTTAGGAGCTTATTCGCCTGCGGGAGTTTTGGTATTTTTTACAAGATTTTTACCAGAACAAGGGGGCAAACTTTCTTTGTGCAATCCGAATGTACAAAAAAGCGAAATTGTAATCCCGCACTTTTTTTTTAATTTTGCAAAATGAAAAATAATATTGTAATTTTTATTGCTGGCATAAAATACAGTTCTCAATTTGAAGCAGTCATAGAGCTTGGTATCAGCTATACCGCTTTATGGAAAGCTTTAAAAAAATCAAAGGGCAATCCCTGTCTTTTGAAAAAAAAATTTGTATGCACTGAAAAGTGGGTGCAGTCAAGAGGTATATGATGACAAAGTTTGAATATTCTGAAATAGAGTTTTATTTTAGAGAGATAAAAGCAATGTTTAATGAAGTTTGCAAACATAAGAAATATGAAGAGTTAGGCGAGTATGTGCCTTGTAGAAAAGCGTATGAGCTAAAGGGCGTTGGCACGTGGTCGCATTTTCAACGAACCAAATGCTATCAGCCCTGCGGCGGCACTCATTATGAAGTCGTATATGGCAAAAAATGCTGGAAAAAAGAGCTTGTGCTTGAATGGCTTTTAATCACGGATGAGGACTTGCCAAAATATCTTAAGAAATTTGGCGTTTCAATTCCTGCTAAAAAGGAAGGCGTTGCATGATTTTAACAATTTCTTCATGGAAAGGTGGCACAGGAAAGACCACGCTTGGCGTTTTGATTGCAGAAACGTTAGCAAATCGTGGAAAAAAGGTTTTGATCATTGATTTAGATAGCAATTGTGCTATTAGCAATGTATATAATTCAATTGACAAGGATTTTACAAGCAAAAATCTTTTAAGCAATACAGGATCTTTTGCGGTTTATAACGTTAAAGAAAACATTGATATTATTCCAAGTGATTTGCAGAATGTTTTGTTGAATAATATTATGGATACGCAGTTAAAAATTGCTATTAAAAAGCATGATTTAGCAAGCAGGTATGATTTTATTTTAATAGACCCACCAGGGTATTGGGGAAGCCATACTCGCAATGCCGTTATGGCAAGTGATTGCTTGATTATTCCTGCTACGTGCAGCAACATTGATTATAATGCCACAGCATTGTACTTTAAAACGCTTGCAGAATGCTGTATTGATGTTGATACTTTTTTAGCAATTAATAAGTTTAACAAAAAATTAAATCTGCAAAATAGCTTTGATAAATACCATTCTGATTTTGGCGAATACCTTTTGCCAAATTATATACCAGAAATTTTAAGCTTAAAAAAAATAACTTCTGGTGAGCCATACACCTTGCACGCGAGCGTTCAAAAGAGAATGAATGTTTTTATTGACCATTTTATGGAGGTTTGTAATGCCTAAAATTGCTTCTATAGGATTGGGTCGAAAAATAGGCCTTAGTCAAATTATTGAAACGGGCAATGTCCGTTTTGATTATCAAAACATAGATGAACTTGCAGGCTCTATTAAAAACTATGGTTTGATACAGCCTATTGCAGTTAAATCAATGGGAATTAATGAGCAAGGTGTTGAGCAATTTGAACTAATTGCAGGCCATAGGCGATTACGTGCTTTTAAATGGCTTGTTGAAAATGGAGAGGATTTTAATCAAATTGATGCCATTGTAAAAACTGGCGAAAAAAATACGTTGCAACTAATTGAAAATATTCAACGGGAGCAGTTAAACGCCGTGGAAAGAGAAAAAGCAATTAAGGCAATGATTGATGGTGGCTTTGCTATTAAAGAAATTGCCCATAGGCTTTGCAAAAGTGAAGATTGGGTGCGTTCACAGGTTGCAGTTTGCGAAATCCGTACGATTGCTGAAAATGCAGGGGTTGATACAGCACAAATGTCTACTAATACTTTGAGGGTAACAAGAAGTATTCCAAAAGAAGAAATTCCTGCGATTGTAAGGGAAATAAAAGACAATGGTGGCACGCAAAAAGCCGCTGTTGATATTGTTAAACGAAAAAAAAGCAATTCTGAATATGAAAAGGAAGCAATTCCTGAAAAAATGGTAAGCATGAATGCTGTCTGTTTGGAGTTGTTTGTATTTGCAGAAGAAAATATTGCAAATAAAGAACGCAATAAGGCGATTCTTGATTGTATTGCAATGTTGCATACAAGGCTGCACTAAGTGATGGAGCGTAAAACTGGCTGGTACTACGTTTACAGTAAAGAACTAGATCAAGAAATTGCTTTAAGCAAAAAAACTGGCTGGGTTTTTTGTAAAGATGGCACAAAATATAGTCCTGCAGAAGTTGAGATTTTACGCTCTAAAAACGGAATAACAAAAGAGATTCATTTGTTAAAAAAAACATTTGAAGGCTCTTTTTTGATTGAAGACAATCAATCTAAAAATGAAAAAAAGGAACGTCAGGCAGTGAGTGATACACTGCCTGATATTTATTAAAAATTATGGATTTTAAAAAATATAAAACACGTCTGATCGAATATTTATCGTCAAGAGGAACTAAAATTGGCTCCGACGGCCTTTGTTTGTGCATTAATCCTGATCACAAAGAGCGAACGCCGTCTTGCAAAGTGAGTGATGACAAGTTCCATTGCTTTGCTTGTGGAATTCATGGAGATATTTACGATGCAGTGAATGTCTTAGAAAATATTTCTGCAAAAAAAGATCAGTTTATATTTTTACAAGAGCGGTTTGGAGATACTCCACCGCAAAAGCCCATTGCGTCAAATAATTCATCTGAAAAGTTTATTCCATGTCAAAGATCAATTGATCTTGTGGTTTCATTTTTAAAATCTAATAAGGCAAGTCAAAAGGCTTTTAAGGAATTTTTAAATCAGAGGGCAAGAATACAAACAAAGGGCGTTCAAAGGTGTTATCCTGCTCATATCGAAACGTTTTTAATGAAAAATATGCTCTATTGGAATGGGCTTGATATTATTTTAAACCATATTGACCGTTCAATCCTTAAAAAAGCAGGTATTCCGCTTGTAAATCCACAAACAGGCGTTTCAAGCTGGGCATCAAGTGG
>JBOFSR010000098.1:0-21500 GCA_051651645.1 Treponemataceae bacterium
TAGAAAACTCTTTTGCCGCAGAGCTTGAAAAAATCACTCAGACATTTTCTTTTCCTGTTTTTATAAAACCTTGTTGTGCTGGAAGTTCTGTCGGTGCAAAAAAGGCAGAAAATAAAAAGGAATTAATCGATGCCATTCATAATGCCTTTTTGTGGGACAATAAAATTCTTGTTGAGCCGTTTATTGATTGCCGTGAAATTGAATGTGCGGTTACAGGCAATGAGCAGGTTGAGTCCTATACGTTGGGCGAGATTTGCCCCACGCATGAATTTTATGATTACGATGCAAAATACACCGATCCCAATGGAGCGGTTTTGCAAATTCCGCCTGTTTTAGATGAAAATATTTTGCAGGAAATAAAAAGTATTGCTCAAAAAGCGTACAAAGCACTTGATGTTACAGGCTTTTCGCGAGTTGATTTTTTTGTTGAAAAAACGACAAAAGAACTGTTTCTGAACGAAATTAACACCATACCAGGCTTTACGTCAATCAGTATGTTTCCAAAAATGTGTGAGGCTGCAGGTTTGAGCTATCCAAAATTGATTGAGAAATTACTAACGCTTGCCCTTGAGCGTCATGCTCAACGCAAAAAATTAAAAACGAGCTTATAGAAGACCGACAATGCAGCATCATTTTTTTTCACAGAAATCGCCATTTTCTTCCTTAGTTGATATTTCAGGTAAAAAAATTACACTTATGGGATTGGGTTTAAATGGTGGCGGGCTTGCTACTTTGCGTTTTTTTTTGCATCACGGAGCAATCGTTCTTATTACGGACATGAAGAATGCAAGTGATTTGCAATCAACGCTTGATCAAATTAAAACTGACACATCCCTTGACCAATCAAGAATATTTTATCGGCTTGGTGAGCATATAATAGAAGATTTTGTGTCTTGCGATGTTGTGATAAAAAATCCTGGTGTCAAATTTGAGGGAAATCCGTACCTGCAAGCGGCTGTTGAAAATAACATCCCAATTGAGACGGATATTTCGCTTTTTTTACGATTCACCAAATCGCCAATTATCGCAATCACAGGGAGTAAGGGGAAATCCTCCAGTGCTAGTGCTATCCACTATGGTTTGCAACAAGCAGGGTGCAAGAGCTTTCTCGGTGGCAATATTACTGTGAGTCCGTTAACCTTTTTGGATGAGACAACTGAAGCAACGCCTGTTGTTTTGGAGCTTTCAAGCTGGCAGCTTTCTGATTTGCGAGGGCGAAAAATTTTGAAGCCAAAAATTGCTATTTTGACAACTATTATTCCTGACCACCAAAATTGGTATGGAAATATGGAAAATTATGTTGCGGATAAAAAACTCATTTACGCTGATCAAGCGCCGCAAGATATTACTATTTGTAAATATCATGATGAGTGGGGAGACGTTTTTGCAAGCCAAACAAAGGCGACGGTGTATCGGTATGCAACGCGTGATATTTTTGATAAAAAAAATGCCGTGTTCGGTGGATTTTTAGATGAAGATCGAAATGGATTTATTTACGATCCTGCTACTGATAAAAAAAACTTTGTTCTGGGATCAGATCTTTTAGTGCAAGGCGAGCATATGAGGGAAAATCTTTTGGTTGCTGCCCTTGTCATGCACGCTTTGGGCATAGAGAGTGAAAAAATTGCACCGATTTTAGCGAAATTTTCAGGCATTCAACATCGGTTAGAATACTTTCATGAATATACGAATGCGTATGGTGCGGCTTATCGATTTTATAACGACTCTGCAGCAACGGTTCCAGAGGCTTGTGTTGCAGCGATTAATGCCTTCAAAAAACCCATTTTAATTTGCGGCGGGACGGACAAAAATCTTGATTTTACGCCGTTTGAAAAAGAGTTTTCTCAGCCTCAAAAAATTTATTTGCTTGCAGGGAGTGCTACAGATAAAATACTTAAAGTGCTGAAAAATCAACATTTCTCTTCTTTTATAGTATTTGATTCGCTTGAAAATTTATTACAGGCGTTAAAAAAAGATTTGAATGAATTAACAGAAAATGCCAATATTATTTTTTCCCCTGGTGCTACCTCGTTTGGAATGTTTCAAAACGAATTTGACCGAGGAAATCAATTTAAGAGATTGGTTTTAGAAATATTTTAGAAAATGATTTGACAATTTTTGAGTTTTTTGCTAGACTACAGAGACTTCAGGGTTCGTAGCTCATCTGGATAGAGCAACTGCCTTCTAAGCAGTAGGTAGGGGGTTCGAGTCCCTCCGGACCCGATTGTAACTTTCCGACTAAATCATAAACCTTTCAAAATGCCATGATATCTTTGCCTTTTCATCGGTGTTATTAGAAAAAAATGATATTTTATTCAGTATTGTTGACTACTCTGAAATTTTATTATACTATGTAGATTATGACTGCAAATGAATTGCGAAGTAAATACATAGAGTTTTTCAAAAGCAAAAATCACATAGAAATATCTGGAAAATCCTTAATTCCTGAAAATGATCCCACGGTTCTTTTTACGACAGCTGGAATGCATCCGCTTGTTCCGTATTTGATGGGCGAGGATCATCCTGCAGGAAATCGTTTAACCGATTATCAAAAATGTATTCGCACGGGGGATATCGACTCTGTTGGAGATGCAAGTCATTTGACCTTTTTTGAGATGCTTGGAAATTGGTCTTTAGGCGATTATTTCAAAAAAGAAGCTATTGAGTTTAGTTTTGAGTTTTTAACGAGCCCAAAATACTTAAATATTCCAATCACCAAACTGTCGGTTACAGTTTTTGCAGGAGAAGAGGGTATTCCTCGTGATGATGAGTCCGCAAATTTTTGGAAATCCTTGGGAATTCCAGAAGATCGCATTTATTTTTTGCCACGTGAGGATAATTGGTGGGGGCCTGCGGGAGAAACGGGGCCTTGTGGGCCTGACACAGAGATGTTTGTTGATACAGGAAAGACTGCTTGTGGAGCTGATTGTCGACCAGGGTGTCATTGTGGAAAGTATTTTGAAGTGTGGAACGATGTTTTCATGCAGTATAATAAGACAAAAGACGGAGCGTATGAAAAGTTAGCTCGTACCTGCGTTGATACAGGAATGGGCATTGAGCGAACGGTTGCCATGCTTCAAGGTAAAAAATCCGTGTATGAAACGGAGATTTTTGCTCCACTTATTGCGGCTGTCGAAAAGTTGTCGAGCAAAAAATATGGTGCTAATGAGAGTGATGATATTTCAATTCGTATTATTTGTGATCATGCACGAGCTGCGACATTTATTTTAGGTGACCCTAAAGGTGTTGTGCCGTCAAATGTTGGAGCAGGCTACGTTTTGCGAAGGTTAATTCGTCGAGCCGTCCGTCATGGTAAAAAGTTGGGAATTGAAGAAAAGTTTCTTGCCGTCCCTTCAAAAATCGTTGTAGAAAATTATAAAAACGCATATCCTGAGCTTGCAGAAAAAATGGCTTTGATAACAACTGAGCTTGAAAATGAAGAAGAAAAATTCACAAAGGCTCTCAAAGATGGTCAAGCTGAGTTTGAAAAATTATTACCAAGCTTGCTTAAAAATCCTGCAAAGGTGATTCCAGGGCGTATTGCGTTTCGCTTGTATGATACTTTTGGTTTTCCTATTGAGTTGACCGAGGAGCTTGCAGCTGAACATGGTTTGACTGTTAATCATCGTGAGTTTGAAGAGGCTTTTAAAAAGCATCAAGAGCTTTCACGTGCAGGTAGCGAGCAGGTTTTCAAAGGTGGCCTTGCCGATCATTCAGAAATTACGACAAAGTATCACACTGCAACGCATCTTTTGCACAAGGCATTACGAATGGTTTTAGGTGATCATGTTGCTCAAAAGGGATCGAATATTACTAGTGAGCGAATGAGATTTGACTTTTCGCACACAGCTCCCATGACAAAGGAAGAAATTGCACAAGTTGAGGCAATTGTTAATGAGCAAATAGAAAAAAAATTGCCCGTGACTATGGAGCTTATGGACTTAGAAACGGCAAAATCAAATGGAGCGATTGCTTTGTTTGGTGAAAAATATGAAGATGTTGTAAAAGTTTACTCAGTTGGAAACTTTTCAAAGGAAGTTTGTGGAGGCCCTCATGTGGAGACACTTGATGGAATGGGAAAATTTGTTATTCAAAAAGAGCAGTCATCGTCAGCGGGAGTGCGGCGAATAAAGGCTGTTTTAAAATAAAAATTATGTAACTTTTCTTTACTTAATTTGTTTAAGTATAAAGTAACTTATAGAAAGGATAAATAACTTATGAAGCATACTATTACTTTAGGTATTTTTTTTGTTTTTGTGGTGGCTTTTGCGTCTGCACAATCTGACTTGCAACCCTTGGCAACCGTGAAGCTTGGCAAGGCGGAAACAATTACGCTCAAACAATTGAAAACCCGTGTTGAGGGCTATCAACGCCAAATGGGTTCTGTTCTTACGGTGCCTCAAAAAATCGAGGTGCTTGACGCTCTTATTAATGAAAAACTTGTTACACAAGCTGCTGAAAAAGCGCGAATTACTGTTACCGATACTGAGGTCAATCAGGCATTTATTCAATTTATTTCACAAAGCTTAGGCCGTCCTGTGAGCGAGCAAGAGTTTGCAACGTTGATTAAGCAGCAAACTGGTCAGGGCGTTGATGAGTTTTTACGGTCGCAAGTTGGAATGAATCTAACGGAATATAAGGCAAACGTTCGATCAACTTTGCTTGTGCAACGCTATGTTGCGTCTTTGAAGCAAAGTGAGCTTTCTTCTGCTCAGCCAACGGACAAGGAAATTCGTGATTATTATGAGTTAAATAAGACCAGTATTGTTCAGCCTGATGTGATTAAACTGTTTGCATTGGCTGTAAAAAAGGACAAAGATGCTGAAGCTGCAAAGAAACAGATTGCGACAATTCAAGCCGACTTAAAAAGTAAAAAAACAACTGTCGCTGAAGTTAGTGCAAAGTCTAAGGCACCAAACTCTAACTTTATAACTGGTGAGCAATTTATTCCTAAGGCAGAGATTTCTGCACAGCAATTGGGAATAAGCTATAATGAGCTTTTAGCTCTTTTTTCAAAGCCGCTCAATGAAGTTTCTGACGTAACTGAAACAGCCGAAAATTTTCAGTTGCATGTAGTTTTGGAAAAAAAAGATGCTAAAATGCTTACTCTCAGCGATATAGTTCAACCAGGGACGACGGTTACAGTTTATGAATATATTAAGGCAAATCTTGGACAACAAAAACAAAATCAAGTTCTCGCTACGGCACTTAAAGATATTTCTGAATCACTTCGCACCGATGATAATTTCAAAATGGAAAAAACAGGTGCTGCTTTGGAAAAACTTCTTACATGGTAATTGATTAAATGACGAGACATGAAAGTCGAGTTGTTGCAGTTCAAATTCTTTTTGCGTGGGATATTTCTCAATCGCCCATAGAATATTTATATGAATTTTCTTGGTTTGAGGAAAAAGACAAAAAGAGTTTAACTGAGGCTGAGAAAACCTTTATCCGCTTGCTCGTTGCTGGAACAATAGAAAATTTAAATACTGTTGATGATTTGATAAAAAAATTTCTTACGACATGGGATTTTGATAGAATTAGTAAGATTTATTTAGCAATTTTGCGACTCAGTACATACTCCTTGTTATTTCAAACAGATATCCATTCAACAATTATTATTAATGAGGCAATTGACATTGCAAAAGATTTTGCCATTGATGATTCCTATAAATTTATTAATGCAATTCTTGACAATATTAAAAAATCAATTAAAAGAGATATTGAGTAAATGTTTTTATTTGAAAAACGCACATCAGTTTTATTGCTTGTAGTTTTTGTAAGTATTATTTTTTCGTGCAAAGCTCCCCCTGTTTCGGCAAGTTTTTCTGGCAGACTGAACTTGGTTGATGCGTATATTACTCAGTTTAAAATGACCGATGCGGTTAATTTGCTTAAAAAGCTTTCAAAAAAAGCATCTTCTGCCCAAGAAATTTTATCCGTATACACTCGTTGTAACCAGCTTGGAGAAAATAAGCTGGCAAAACAAACATTGCAGCACGGTTACAAGGCCTTTCCTCAGAGCATTGAGCTACAAGCGGTGTATGCTCAGTATCTTATTAATCAGCAGAGTTTTGATGAAGCTTTTTCTGTCGCAAAAAATTTGGAAGGCACGCACTATGGCTCATTGTATTCCGAGTTATTATTTCGAATGTATCCAAATCAAGATTTTTTTTTGGCACCGAGCTTTTTAACCAATTTTATTGATGCCGCAAATACAACAAAAAATTCGCTTTATTTGCAAAATGCTGCGGTAATTAAGGCTCTTAATGGAAATCTTCAAGAGGCTATTCAGTTGCATCCGCACAGTTTAGCTTCAGATGAGAGTCCCTTATTTTGGGCAAAGCTTTCGTATGACACGGAAAATTACTTTCAAAGTTTGCTCGATATTTCGGCATCAGAAAATCCTTCTGCAGAAATTTTATTGCTAAAGGCTGATATTTTGTTGCGGCTTGGTAAGGTTCAGGATTCGCTTCAAACGTATATCAGCATTTATGAGCAATCCCCAAATTACTCGCCTGTGCCGTATTTAAATATTGCCTTTCACGCTCATCTGGAAAATAACTGGGATCGTGAGTATGCTTTTTTGTATGAGGCTGTTGAAAAATTCCCTTTATATCTTCCTGCTTTGGGGGCTTATGCTGAGTTGGCTTTGTTTCTTAATCAGGAGGAAGATAACGACATTTTGGGTAAGGCTGTGCGAGCAAGTGGTTTACAAACACTCCGAATGAAAGATTTTGATATGCGTCCAAGAATTTTATTGTCGGATCCGCTTGCACGGTTAATGAAGGCGTATGAGGTAACTGAGGATGAGCGATTGCTTGTTGAAATTTACAAGTATTCAAATGCAATGAAAAATATTTCGCCTTCGGCTATTCGGCAAAGTGAAATTTGGGAAGAGCTTGAAAAAGAGCCTCATAATGAGTATTTATTGCAATATTTTGTGTGGGTTTTGATGTGGCAAAAGGAATTTGAATCAGCGGGAAATATGTTTTTTTCTTATTTTTATGATAAATATGGAGTCAATACTTTGTCCCATGACATAATTAATCAAATGCAATCGTGGGAAAAAGAGTATTTTGCGTATTTTTATGCTCAAAAAGTTCCAAGCAGAGAATATATGAATTATGAAATGCCCCTAACACTTTTAAAAAATGTGGCTGATAGTAACAATCTTTCGGAAATTGGACTATTTAATCTTGCGGTGATTTTTGAGTCAAGTGATGATTACGATGCGGCCTTAGCTCAATATGCTCAGCTGTCTTCAATGCAAACAAATGCAAAGTTAAAATCTGAAGCACAATATCGGATGGCACGAATTTATACGCAGCTAAGGGATTTCAAAAAAGCTGACTTGAGTTTGAATTATAGCTTGGAGCTTAATCCTGCAAATAACAAGGCACGGCTTTTTCGAAAGCAAAATATTAGTGAAAAGTAATGTAGATTATAATATTGTACAGCTTGCTTTAAAATATTGATTTTTATACACTGCTATGATGAAAAATTACATATATTCTTTGGTGCTAGCGTTTTTAATTTTTTCTTGTAAAAGTGTTGATCCTGCAATTATCGATAATAACTTTGGGCATACTTTTACGACCTTTGCAGAGAGTGAAAAATATGCTCTTGTGCTTGGTGGCGGTGGTGCTAAAGGTGCATATGAGATGGGCGTTTTTCGTGCCTTAAAGGATGTAAATTATCCAATTCACCTTGTAACAGGAACTTCAGTTGGTTCTCTGAATAGTATTTTTGTCGTTATGGATGACCTAGACGCTGGTATAAAGCTTTGGAATACTGTTGATGAAACAATGATTTTTTCAAACCCTGATAATGTGGGCTTGAGCAAAAATCTTGAAGTTGACTCTGATGACATGAAAACAATGGTAAAAAGTCTTGTAAATAAAAAAACGACGGCTGTGCAGCCACTTAAAGATTTAATTGCAAGTGTTTATGATCCGCAAAAATTTTATGAATCAAAAATTGATTTTGCAACGGTCACTTTTGATATTAGCAAGCAAAAGAAAAAAGTTGTTTTCAAAAATGAAATTCACCCAGAGGATATTCCTGAGTACATGATTGCAAGTGCTTCCTCTTACCCTGTTTTTGAGCCGCATATTATTGGTGATACTGTTTATATTGATGGGGCGTATATGGATAATTTGCCGATTGGGGTTGCAAAAGAAATGGGGGCTACAAAATATGTTGTGGTTAATCTGAAAGGATTAGGGCAGGTTACAAAGGAGTCGCAGCAAATTTTAGAAAGCGAGGATGTTGTCTACATTGAGTCCTACTGGAATTTGGGATCAATGTTTTATTTTAATCCTGAAAATGCACGGCGTAATATGCAACTGGGCTATTTTGATACGTTGAAAGCTTTGGGTGCTTACAAGGGCAGGGCGTATACATTTTTTTCCAACGCTTTTGATGATTTGGAAAAATATAACCTTCGCTTTCAAGAAGTTTCACTTCATCCAAGTTGTTACGGTTTGCTTGATAAACACTGGCAGGGGCGGTATTATTTTTCACAGCTCGTTATGAGTGCTGCAGAAATTTGTGCAGAGATGTTTGATTTAAGTCCTCTGATTCTTTATAAAGAAGATTTTTTTAATGCGATTTTAAAAACGGCCATTAATGAAACAAAGGAAAATCTTCATTTGCTTAGCAAAACTGACTCAAAAGCAATTGCTCTTTCGATTGCAAGCAAGCCTGAAATATTTGATTTTGTAAAGGGTGCTAAACACAAAAAGTTTTCTTTTGAGCTAGAGCAAAAAATACGATTTCAGACACGTGAATTTTTAGCGGCACTCTATATTTTTTTAATAATGCAGGATGATTTGATGGATAAAAGCCCGATTTCAGATTCTATTAGCAATGGATAATCAATTTGTTTACAAGAGGGAATGTGCAAGCTTTATTTGTTTTGGATAAGTTGCTTTAAGCACTATTATTCTTCAACTAAAAAACTTAATTTTTTTTTATATACTCCGACAATATAATCAGACATTATATTGAGGGGTATAATTATGGTTTCAACTGCTAGTTTAAATACGTACGCACAAGTTTATTCATCTGCTGAACGGAAAGTTGCCGTTCCTGTAGATGAAAGTGCGGTTATCTATTCACAATTTAAGTATGTTTCTGGTTATGCATCTTCTAGTGAAAATGAAGGCATAAGCATTGACCGAGCATATATCTTGGATTCGCTTATCAATCAGCTGGTCAGTGCAAAAAACTCAAATATTAAAACGACAGCCTTAGAGCAAATGACGGAAGCTCAAGCTGATAAGTTGATTGTTGATTTTCAAGCACAAGTTGCTCGAAATGCTACCCACGCACAAACAATTCCGTATGCTGTAGCTGCTCAAGCTCCTGTAGGAATTATCTTTGATATTGCCGTTTAATTGTAAGCTTTTTTTGAAAAATGATTTTATGTTAAAAATCGCAATCAACTTTTTTCTACTATAACACCTGCAGTATAATTTAAATCGTACATATTTGTGAGGAAAGCGTGATCGTTGGATTAACAGGGCCGATGGGTTCAGGAAAAAATATTGTTGCCGATTTTTTTGCACAAGAAGGCTGGCATGTAATAGATGCTGATAAAAAGGCATATTTAGCCTTGGATATTTTAAAAAATCAGATTGTTGCAGCGTTTTCTGAAGAGGCTCGGCAAAAAAAATTATCCTTGCTTACTGATGATAATTCGCTTAATCGGAAAAATCTTGCAAAAATAGTTTTTTCACATAAAAATTTATTACGGCGTCATGAAAATTTGGTTTATCCTATGATTGACAGAATTTTGTCTGATGAGCTTGATTTGCATAAAGAAAAGCCCATTGTAATTAATGCGGCAATGTTATATAAATCGGCTTTAATAAAAAAATGTTCGTGTTTGATTTATGTAGATGCACCTGTTGTTCTTCGTTTACTGCGATGTAAAAAGCGTGATAATAGTTCTTTTTTGCAAATTTTTAAAGTTTTTTTTCAGCAAAAACACTTGCTCGCTCAATATTTAAAATTAAATGCCGATATATATACTGTAAGGAATATTGGTAGCGTTAGTAGTTTGAAAGATAAAATTCAGCCAATAATTTCTAAGATTTGTAATGTATAGAGGAAAATACTATGGAACAAAAACGAATTTTATGGGTAGTTGCAGGCGTTGGATTATTCTTAGTCATTGTTATAGGTGCAGCATTGTTGATGTATACACCCCCACAGTCTACCTCCACAAAAATAAATTCATCTGCATTAAGTGATACATGGATTGTTCCGCAACAGCAAAATACGACAAAAGACTTAACGGTTATTAGTGAAAGTGCGAATGTCTATGCGGAAAGTATAACAACAATTGATTTAAATACACTTGGTAACACGCAGCCGTTAGTTCCCTTAGTTGAAGCAGCCCCTGTTGCTGCCGTTAAGCCTGAAGTTGTTGTAAGCCGTCCAAATACAGCATCTCGCCCAGCAGCACCAAAGGCAACTCCGCGTCCTCCTGCGTATTCAGTTGAGTACTGGGTTCAAGCAGGCTCTTATACGGATAGAATTCGGGCAGATGAAGCACGTGAGCAATTAACAAGCAAAAATTATACGAGCGAAATCTTTACAAAGACTATTGATGGCGTGTTGCGTTACCGTGTTCGAGTTGGGCCATATCTTAAAAAAGTTGAGGCTGAGGATGCACTTTTAACCATAAAAAATGATACAGGCTTTGAAGCAAGCTATCTTACCTCGGTAAAAATTCCAAAATAAGATGATTATTGAAAAGAGTCCTTCAAAAATTAAAAATTCTATAATTTTTATGATCTAGTCATAAATCTAAAATTATGCTTTAATTACTATGCAAAAAAGCACATTTGTATATTTTTTGGTTCTAAAAAAGAAAAAAATTGCTTTTTTTTAAGAGTTGATTTATAATGTGTACGTACACACTATAATATATTTTATTTTGGAGGAAAATGATGAAAAAAATCATTTTTGCGTTACTTGCGGTTGCAATGTTATTTGCAGGGTGTAGTAAAAAAGAAATTTCTGGTGGAGAGAGCGGTTTCGTTGGAGTTCTTATGCCAACTCAGTCTTCTGAGCGTTGGATTAACGATGGCGGAAACATCAAAAAGCAACTTGAAGCAAAGGGCTATCAGGTTGAATTACAGTATGCAGAAGACGATGTTCAAATGCAAGTTTCTCAATTAGAGAACATGATTGCACGTGATGTTGACTGCTTGGTTGTTGCAGCTATTGACTCAACAGCATTGGTAAATGGTCTTGCAACAGCAAAAGAAAATAACATTCCTGTTATTGCATACGATCGCCTTTTAATGGAAACAGATGCCGTTTCTTATTATGCAACCTTTGACAACAAGGGTGTTGGAACAGCAATTGGACGTTACATTGAAGAGAAAAAAGATTTGCAAGCTGCACAAGATGAAGGAAAAACTTACACAATTGAATTCTTCATGGGTTCTCCTGATGATAATAACGCAGTATTTTTATACAACGGTATTATGGAAGTTTTGGGCAAATATTTAGATAACGGAACTCTTGTATCTCGCACAGGACGCACACGATTTGAAGATACTTGTATTTTACGTTGGTCACAAGAAACAGCACAACAATGGGCAGAAAACTATCTTGCAGGATTTTATGCAGATGAAAAACTTGACATTGCTTGTACTGCATTTGATGGTTTTGCGTATGGTGTTCGCTCAGCACTTGAGGGTGCAGGATACCAAGTTGGCGTTGATTGGCCATTAGTTACAGGTCAAGATGCAGAGTTGATGGCAACTCGAAATATTATTTCAGGCCACCAAACAATGTCAATTTATAAAGACACTCGAACACTTGCAGAAAAATGTGTTTCAATGGTTGAAGCAGTTCTTAAAGGAACAGAGCCAGAAATCAATGATACAACACAATATAACAATGGCAAAAAAATTGTTCCATCATATCTTTGCGATCCTATTGCAGTTGATTCAGATAATTACATGAAAGAAATTGTAAATACAGGTTACTATACTCGCGAGCAATTACGACTCTAGTTATTTTATGCTACGATGTTTGCATTTTTGTTATTTAGCAAAAGTGCAAACTCGACATTTTGCCAAATTCGTTTAGCAAAATAAAGGAGGAACTATCATGTCAGATATAATTCTTGAGATGAAAGATATTAGCAAAGAATTTTCTGGAGTCCGTGCCCTCGATGGCGTTAATTTAAAAGTCAAGCGAGGCGAAATTCATGCTTTATGCGGAGAAAATGGAGCAGGAAAATCCACGCTAATGAATATTTTGTCAGGTGTGTATCCGTATGGAACGTACACAGGAGACATTGTTTACAACGATGAAGTTTGCAAATTCAAAAATATAAAAAATAGTGAAGAAAAAGGCATTGTTATTATTTACCAAGAGTTTTCACTCAGCCCTTTTCTTTCAATCGCAGAAAATATTTTTATGGGAAATGAACAGCTTTCACTTAAAGGCGTGATTGACTGGACAAAAACTCGCACAAAAGCAAAAGAAGTTTTGAAGCGAGTTGGATTAGAAAACGAAAACATTAACGCACCAGTGAACAGCATTGGTGTTGGAAAACAGCAATTGGTAGAAATTGCACGAGCTTTGTCAAAAAAAGTTGATTTGCTTATTTTGGATGAGCCGACTGCAGCACTCAATGATGAAGAAAGTGCCCATTTGCTTGACATTATGCTTGAGCTTAAAAATCAAGGAATTACTTGTATTATTATTTCGCACAAGCTCAATGAAATTAGGCGTGTTGCCGATTCAATTACGGTTATTCGTGATGGAAAATCGATAGAAACGCTTGACAAATCAAAAGATGAAATTACAGAAGAGCGAATTATAAAAGGCATGGTTGGACGCGAGATGAGTAATCTGTATCCGCCACGCGAAAATTGTCCGATTGGCGATGTCATTTTAGAAGTGGAAAACTGGAATGTTTTTCATCCCGATGATGCAAATCGACAAGTGATAAAAAATATTTCTTTCAACGTTCGAGCAGGCGAAGTTGTTGGCTTTGCAGGATTGATGGGTGCTGGTCGCACAGAGCTTGCCATGAGCGTTTTTGGAAAAGCCTACGGTCAAAAAATTTCTGGATCAATTAAATTGCACGGCGAAGAAGTCAATTTAAAATCAGTAAGCGATGCGACAAGTCATGGACTTGCATACACTTCAGAAGATCGAAAAAACTACGGACTTGTTTTAAATGACGATCTAAAACGAAACATGACGATGGCAGCATTGGGCAAGTTTTTTTCTAAACGCGGTGTTGTAAATCGCAATGAAGAAATTGTCCAATCCGAAGACTATTGCCGTCGTATCAATATAAAAACTCCCTCAATTAATCAAGTTGTTGGAAACTTATCTGGCGGCAATCAGCAAAAAGTCGTCCTTGCAAAATGGATGATGACAAACCCTGATGTGCTTATCTTAGATGAGCCAACGCGTGGAATTGACGTTGGTGCAAAGTACGAAATTTATGGTGTTATCAATGATTTAGCAAAAAGCGGAAAAGCTGTTGTTGTAATTTCTTCTGAAATGCCTGAAGTTATTGGCACGTGCGACAGAGTGTATGTGCTTAATGAGGGTGAAATTGCAGGAGAATTGCACAAAGACAAGCTTGATCAAGTTAATATTATGATGTGCATTATGAAACATAATAATGAAAAATCACGGCTATAAAACGAACCAAAGGAGACTTTTTACATGGAATTAAAAAAAACAGTTAATATTGATATGAAGCAATATGGCATGGTCATTGCCCTTGTTGCAATCTTCATTTTATTTTACATTTTATCAGGCGGGCGAAATGCCTCTCCTGTAAATATTAATAATCTTGTTATGCAAAATGGCTATGTAGTTATTTTGGCAGTGGGAATGCTCTTGTGCGTTTTAACGGGTAATATCGACCTTGGCGTCGGATCTGTTGTGGCGTTGTGCGGAGCAGCCTCTGCAATTCTTGTAGTTGATATGGGTGCTCCCGTTTTAGTTGGATTTTTGGCAGCCCTTGCCGTTGGTGCATTAAGCGGAGCCTTTGTTGGATTTTTTGTCTCACAATTAAAAATCCCTCCATTCGTTGTTACCCTTGCAACAATGCTCATCGGACGCGGCCTTACTTACACGCTGCTTAAAGCCCAAACAAAAGGGCCAACTCCTCCTTTTTATAACTTGATTGGCGTTGGCTTTGTACCAACAATCAAAGTGCCATTTTCAAACGGAACAATTGACCTTATAACAATCATGGTTGCCGTTATTTGCACCGTTTTAATTATTTTCTCAGAGCTAAAATCTCATGCCACAAAAAAGAAATACGACTTTCCGCTCAACCCACTTTGGCAAGTTATCGCCAAAGAAGCGATCATCCTTTTTGTCATGTGGTTTTTCTTGTATAAACTTGCTCGAAATAACGGCATTCCAAACGCACTTGTTTTAGTTGCAATCCTCGTCGGAATTTATCATTTTATTACCACGCACACCGTTGCAGGGCGTCAAGTATACGCACTCGGCGGAAACGAAAAAGCCGCTCGCCTTTCTGGAATTAACACAAAGCGAGTATTTTTCTGGGTTTATATGAACATGGGACTTTTATCTGCCGTTGCAGGCATTGTGCTTTCTGCTCGAAACGGATCGGCAACCCCAAAAGCTGGCGAAAACTTTGAGCTCGATGCAATCGCTTCTTGTTACATTGGCGGAGCTGCAGCCTCTGGTGGCGTTGGTACCATTATTGGAGCGGTCGTTGGCGCAATCATCATGGGTATTTTGAATAACGGCATGTCGCTCATCGGCCTTTCCACCGACATTCAAAAAATTGTCAAAGGTGCCGTTTTGCTCGGAGCTGTAACTTTCGACATTCTGTCAAAACGCAAAAAAGTATAGAGCAATACTAAAAATTTTCTGGGTGTTACGGTTTTGCAAACCGTCGGGCTTTCTGTTTGTATAAATTTGAAAATACTGTATTTTAAATCAGTATTTTCAAATTTATACCACGCCAATCCCTAACGCATATGAATTATAAAAACTATCGACTATAAAATTTCTTTAATCAGTAACTTACAGTCTTTTTTTGATCTAAAACATTAGATAACAATGCTTGTTCTAGGTCAACATGCATTAATAATTGTTTATAGATTCGCTTACAAATCTATAAACAAAATTGACAAAAAGAAAGCAGACAAATACCAATATGAAAAAAAATGTGAAAATATAGAGGTAGATACTAATCTCGTCTTAATCCCTTTAAATCAGGTCAATTTTTAAATGATCTTTTTCATTTTATATCTCCTTATAATTTATTTAGCTGTACCAGTTAAATAAAAATGAATAAAATTAGGTATGCAAAAGAGTAGAATTAGCAAATAAAAACTCATTGTATATTTTGTATTAGGTGTAACAGCATGAAGTGCAGGAGTAAATTTTAAGAGTGCTGTTTTATATTTTCATCGGCTGAAAGAATTAATTTTTCAATAGCTACACAAGCGTCTACTAAATTTTCTGGTGAAATAGAGGTTGATGAAAGTTATTTTGAAGAATACGATAACAAACAAAGTTTGTACGGGAAAAGAGAACGAGGTGCTGCTGATAAAATTCCAGTTTTTTGATTTTTAAAACGTGGTCGTAATGTTTATCTCTGTATCGTAAATAACACAACAGCAGATGCTTTGCCCTCTATTATTAAGGAGAAGATTATTCCAGACAGTATTGTGTGTTGCGATTCATATGTAAGTTACGGTAAGCTCAAAGCGAGTAGATTTAAGCATGAGGGAATCGATCACATAAAAATTTTGCAAAAGGGAAGAATCAGATTGAAAATTTTTGGAAATACATACAAGTACGTTAGGCTAAGAGACACTTACGTAAAAACCAGTTTTTTAATTTAACAGATTTCCCAAAGAGCATTTTCATTTATGCATTCGAAAGTATGATTGAAGATTTAATAACAAAACGATTATAATCGTATGGAGTTGCAAACCAAAGTTATAATTTAGCTAAAAAGGTGCTGTTTTAACTTATCTGGTACAACCACAAACTTTTTTATCAAGATAGCCAGTGTCTTCAAGGTATTTTCGGCGGGTCATGACAAGAGAGATAAGTTCTTGATACATATCATAATTTGCATCAAGGGCAATTGGAAAAACATAGTATTCTGTTTCATTACAGTAGCGCTCAATAAATTTTTTATCGGTGACAAAACCCAGTGCAATCATATTGCTGATGCGATCGGCCGTTTTAAGCACCTTCGCTTTGGCACTTCCCTTGCTAGAAATCCCACGCAAAAAATTATCCTTTGTCTGCTCGCTTTTTCTGCTCACTTCTAGCACAAGATCATAAACCTGCGATGCATCGGAATCAATATTCAAAATCAAATTACGATCAAGATCAGGGATATCCTCAATAACATCATGAATAACAGAGGCTTTCAAAAGCACGCTATCGATATAGCCGTAATCAATCAAAATTCCCATGGTGTCAATTTGATGGCGAAACATATTTCCACCTGCATGACGAGATTTTCCAATGAGTTTTGTTGCAATTTGCATATACGGAGCAACAGAAATGCCACTCAACATAAGCATTGCAGAATGATCCATTTTCATCTGCTATCCTTTGCCGATTTTTATCTATCAGCCTCTGATTTGGTTCTACAAGCCTGAAAGATAAAACGAAAGTTTTTCAACTCGGCGTTTTGCACTACTCAGTTTTTCTTTTTCTTGCTCGACCACATTTTTTGGTGCATTTTTTGCAAAATCTCCTGAAAGTTTTGATTCAAGCTTTGCAATAAAAGCTGATTCTGTGTTAATTTCCTTCGTAAACCGAGCAACCAACTGCTCTACATCAAGTCCCTCTTGCGTTAAAATAAACGCTTCAAAACCCTCGCCAACAGTACCAATCGATTTTTGTGGTTTTTTGCTTACAAAATCAATATGAGCAAGCCCCGCTAAAAGGCACAAAACCTCCGTTTTTTCCTTGCAAACCTCCGCAAAACTCCCTTCACTGATGAGTAAGGCACAGCTCATTTTTGCATCAGGAGCTATCGCACACTCAACGCGCAACGCTCGAAGCTGGCGAACCACCTCTTGTAAGATACTAAATCTTTGCGATTCAATCAAATAATCACGTTTTTCCGTATATTCAGGATACGCACACGAAATGAGCATTTCACTTTTATTCTCAGCATCGGTTGCTTTATTTTTATATAAAATTTCTGTAGGAAGTTTTTGATAAATTTCTTCAGTTACAAAGGGAAGGTACGGATGAAGCAGGCGTAAGCTCTCTTCTAAAATATGCAAAAGCACGGTAATCGCACGATTTTTTTCATGATCATCGCCATGTCGAAACGAAAGCTTTGTCGCTTCAACATACCAATCACAAAAATCATTCCAAAAAAACTCATACAAGGCTTGAGCCCCGTCATTATAGCGATAATTCTCAAGTGCAACAGAAACAGCCTTTGCACAATAATTTAAACGTGAATAAATCCAGCGATCAAGCTCGGTAAGTCCGCTACTATCACCTCTTTCCGTGCAGCCATCAAAGTTAATTGTAATCAAATCACGCCCATCAAGATTGAGCAAAATATAGCGCGACGCGTTCCAAATTTTATTAGCAAAGCGACTACCCAACTTAAAAGATTCATTGTCGATTAAAATATCTTGCCCCTGTGCACACAAAAAACCAAGCGTAAACTTTAGTGCATCCGAGCCATATTCATCAATAATTTCAAGCGGATCAAGCCCATTCCCCAGAGACTTACTCATTTTTCGTCCCTTTTTGTCGCGAACAAGCCCGTGAATATAAATATCCTTAAAAGGAACCTGATTTGTAAACTCCAAGCCAGCCATAACCATGCGACTAACCCAAAAAAAGATAATGTCATACGCGGTAACAAGGGCGGACGTTGGGTAAAACGTTTCAAGATCTGACGTTTTTTGCGGCCACCCAAGCGTAGAAAACGGCCAAAGCCAGCTAGAAAACCACGTATCAAGCACATCGCTATCTTGTGTAAGATTTTCACTCTGACATTTTGGACACGACTGCGGCACCTCTCGAGAAACAATCATTTCACCACACACACAGTACCATACGGGAATACGATGACCCCACCACAGCTGGCGGCTAATGCACCAATCACGAATGCCCTCCATCCAATGGCTGTACGTATTTTCCCATTTTTTGGGATAAAAGATGATTTCACCTTTTTTCCATGCAGACAAAGCTTTATCAGCGAGAGGCTTCATTTTAACAAACCATTGCTCGCTTAAAAATGGCTCAACAATCGTGCTACACCGATAACAATGCCCCACCGAGTTTTTAATTTCTTTTTTTTCTTTGAATAATCCGATTTCTTCCAAGTCAGCCAAAACAGCTTTTCGAGCCTCTTTTATAAACAAGCCTTGATATTTTGCAGGAACTTCAGCGTTAAGCGTTCCATTTGTGTTTAAAATATTGATTACAGGAAGATTATGCCGTTTACCAACTTCCCAGTCATTAGGATCATGAGCAGGAGTGATTTTTACCACACCCGTCCCAAAATCTTTTTCAACATAGGTATCAGCAATAATTGGAATAGTTTTATCAGTTAAAGGAAGCTTTACGTTCTTGCCAATCAAGTGCTTATAACGCTCATCTTCAGGGTGAACAGCAACCGCCGTATCGCCTAAAAGCGTTTCTGGCCGCGTCGTTGCAATTTCAAGCCGCTCATTTTGCCCTTCAATTTCGTAAAAAAGATGATACATAAAATTATTTTTTTCTTCATGCTCGACTTCATCATCAGCAAGTGCCGTACCACAGGAGGAGCACCAGTTGACAAGATAATGCCCGCGGTAAATCAGCCCCCGCTCATACAAGGTTACAAAAACATCACGAACCGCAACCGAAAGCCCCTCATCAAGCGTAAAACGCTCTCGACTCCAATCAACGCTCGCCCCAATTTTTTTTAACTGCTTGGTTATAATTTCGTGATGCTCATTTTTCACATCCCACGTTTTTTTAATAAAATCTTCACGCCCCAAATCATGCCGAGACTTTCCCTCAGCCTTTAAGCGACGCTCCACAACATTTTGCGTTGCAATGCCGGCGTGATCAGTACCAGGAACCCAAAGTGTATTCTCGCCTTTCATGCGATGATACCGAACAACAATATCTTGCAGGGTATTATTAAGTCCATGCCCCATGTGAAGAACGCCCGTAACATTCGGTGGCGGAATAACGACAACAAACGATTTACTTTTCTTAGTTGAGTGAATGGGAGATTTTTCATCCGATTTTGGCAAAAAATAGCCCTCGTTTTCCCAGCGAGCGTATATTCTATCTTCAAAATCTTTTGGATTGTACGCTTTTTCTAACTCAATACCTTTCATAATTCCTCCAAAAGAATAAGTTCAATTAGGTTTTACCCATAATTGCTTATATAAATTACCTCATTATATAAGGGCTTTTTAAAAAAAACAATATCTTTTATCCGTTTTAAATAATAAAATTATCCGCTATTAAAGAAAATAAAAATCAATTTTTTATAGAAATGTGCAAAAAAAGACAGTATATTTTAGTCATGAAAACAATATATCTTGCTGGTGGTTGTTTTTGGGGAACAGAGCATTATCTCAAACAATTAAACGGCGTTACAAAAACAAGCGTTTGCTATGCTAACTCAATAATCGCAAACCCCACGTATCGTCAAGTTTGCCAAGGGATAACAGAGGCGGCTGAAACCGTTGAGGTTGAGTACAATCCGCAAGTACTGTCTCTTGGGTTTTTGCTCGATATGTTTTTTTTGTCGATAAATCCTGTATCACGCAATCAGCAGGGAAACGATCATGGAACTCAATACAGAACAGGCATTTACTATACAAGCGAACAGGATTTTATTGTCGCAAAAAAATCGCTCGAGGAGCTGCAAAAAAAATATTCTGATCCTATCGCCATTGAGGTTTTGCCGCTAAAAAACTATTACCCCGCAGAAATCGATCATCAAGATTACCTTGTTAATAATCCGCAAGGTTATTGTCATATTTCGCCGTCGTTATTTGCTATCGCGAAAAAAGCCAAAGACAATTCCCTTTTTTATAGAAAGAAAAATCAGGAAGAATTAAAAAATCAATTGAGTACCGTTCAATATGAAGTAACACAAAATAACAAAACCGAAGCACCGTTTGAAAATGAATATCATGCAAATGAGGAGCAAGGAATTTATGTAGACATCACGACAAACGAGCCTTTGTTTTTATCAACAGATAAATTTATCTCAGGATGCGGCTGGCCGAGTTTTTCAAAGCCAATTCATTCCACATCAACTGTGATACGCGATGATTTTTCGCACAATATGGTTCGCAAAGAAGTTCGCTCAAAAATTGGCGACAGTCATCTTGGGCATGTTTTTACTGACGGACAGAAAGAGACAGGAGGCTTACGATACTGTATAAATAGCGCCGCTCTCAAGTTTATCAAAAAAGCTGATATGCAAAAGGAAGGCTATGGCGAATATCTTGACTACTTGAGCTAGAAGTCTCCTATTGCTGAACTGCCATTCATATTCTTCGATTGAAAACAAAGTATTTTTTAACAAGGCCGTTTAAGCAAAAAAACATAAAAATACATTGACTGTTAGATATTTTTTTTATATTTTAGGGTTACTTAACAATGTTAAGAAAAAACAAATAAAGGATGTTATATGAAAAAAAGCTTTATAATTCTTGCAATGAGTTTAATTTTTAGCTCTATTTTTGCTCAAGAAGCAAAATCAATACCAGACTTTGTCTTTGCTAATGGTATAGGAGAGACCATCACTGCTATTGAAGTGCGTGCAAAGAAAGGCAAAAGTGCTCTTGCTCTATCTTCAATTGAATTTGCTAATAAGGATAAATTAGAAATTAATTTACCAGACGACATGAAAGGAATGACAGAATTTAAGGTTTCTCTTGAATATGGTAAGAAAAAAATAAAAGCTAAAACAAAAAAAATATTTGATATAAGCACAAATGAAAAAAGCGTTTTTGTACTTACTATCCAAGGAGAACCCTCAGCTATACCTTTGATGGTTGCAGGTGCGCTTACAGGCAATGGTTTAATTTTCACTAAAAGGGTGGGGCCAAAAGTCCTTGAAATAATTCCTGTTGATCTTACCAAATAAAAATATTTAAGCACTAGATTAGCAAAAATTCATTACCTATAGATGAGCTGGAATAGAATAGTATTCATTTATCCAGCCATCTATTTCTGAAAACAAAAATAATTTTCTTTCGCCATCAAGACTTTTTGCTCAAAACTTAACACTAAACTTTTTTACGTAGATCTTTTGCTTTACATATACTTCTCTTCAAACTGTTGATACGAACCTGTTTTAGCAAAATTTATTTCATACGTTACGGAATCAATTTTATCAATACGAACACTATCAATGCCCAGTGCTTCTAGTTTTTGGTATGTCACAAGTTCACCTTCTTTTAATTGTAAAACTTTTCTCAAAATCCACTTGCCAAGATCTTTATTTGGAT
>JBOFSR010000099.1:0-30844 GCA_051651645.1 Treponemataceae bacterium
ACCCTCAAGCCTGTGACCTGCTGATTCTACAAATAAGACTTGAGGCTTCTTTATGGTAAAGGTTTGATGGTTAAGTCACGCACGAAAGAGTGCAACAACGCCGAGGGATGACCGTAACCAGCACGACGTATGACTGCAACAACGCCGACGTACGACTACCACCACCACGACGAACGACTGCAACAAGCACGAGGGGCGACCGCTCCCAGCACGACGTACGACCGCTCCCACCACGACAGACGAGTACAACAAGCACGAGAGACGACCGCTTCCACTGCGACGGATGGTCGCAACAACGCCGACATACGACTGCAACCACCACGAGGGATTGCATAATCGCTTCGCTCGTATGTCCGCAACCACTGCGAGATATGACCTCTACCTGCACGAGGGACGACCCCAACAACGCCGGGGGGCGACCGCAACCACGCCGAGGGATGACTGCTGCCTGTATGATGAACGGAGAATGAGATATTTTTTTTCGCGGTATTTCTTTTTACAAAAATTGATAAAAATGGCCAAACCCTTTGACAAAAGAGCTTTTTATTTGTATAGTATTTGTTTATTGATTGAAATGGTATTTTAAGGAGATTTTATATTATGAAATGTTTGCGCAAGCTTGGTTGGGCAATTAGTACAAGTGCAAATAAAGTATCCTATTGTAGTAACGATGGTATAGAATTTGATTTACCCTTAAACCAAAAAATATGGGAATATGAAATAAAATATAAAAAGCTTCTAAAAATATTGTCTTTTTATTTTAATATTACGCAACGGCAAGTTGAGGAGTGCATTGTAAATGCTCCCAGTGATATTGAGCCAAATGATTTAGTTGTCACTATTAAAAATAATGTTATTCCGTATAAAGGATTGCGTGTATACCACGGTCAGTCATTGTTTTATAATTGTGTTGTTATTTTAAATTATTACCTTGATAAAGATAATCTGATTGTTGTTGAGTCGATGGCGTTTGTTAAATCAAATTTTAAAATTGAAAAACAGGGAACGCGTATTCGTTATGAAACATATTCAATTTATGACTCTGATAAAGATTATAAAATAACGTCTCTATGCGATTCTCTTGATCAAGCGGTCAAGCAATTAAACAATATTTATTTTGAAAAGTTTGAAAACAAACAAAATCCTGCAGACTATGATTATTTTAGGCAATCTTCTGTTTTGAAAGAAATAGATCCTGAGGCACTTATCCATGTTTTTGGGCAGTCTGTTGCCGATGATATTAATTTTCCTTCAAAAAATGCAGGGTTTAAGGAATTTCAGCGATACTTGAGTTCTCATGTAAACTATGCGTGCGAAGTAATCGAGTAAATGATGGTTTTCTTTTTTTTATTTTTAACGTTCTCTGTGTTTGCACAAGTTGAAGCTGACACTACTACCGATGTTGATGTTACCGTAACTGCCTCTCGTATTGAAGAATCGGTTACAGATAATCCTGCGTACATCACCGTAATTACTGCACAAGAAATTGAGGACTCGGGAAAAAGCTCTCTTGTCGAAGTGATTTCAGCTTTGAGTAATGTTCAAGTGTCTTCCTTTGCTTCAAATGGTGATGCCCAAATTAGCATGCGTGGTTTTGTCGATAATTCCTTTGGTCGCGTTCTTGTTCTGATTGACGGTATTCGTCAAAATAATATTGATATGAAGGGAATTAACTGGCTTACAATTCCTCTTAGTAGCATTGAACGCATTGAAATTATTGATGGTTCTAATTCTGCCTTGTATGGAAATAATGCCGTTGCTGGAACTATAAATATCATTACCAAGGAGTCTTATGGGCAAGATATTTCAGTTCAGGCTGAATACGGAATGTATAATGATGCTGTTGCACAAGTTGTTTTAGACTTTGCTGATGAGATGTGGGGTATTGGCTCGGCTCTTTCCTATTTTGGTTCAACTGGCTGGCGTGACAGAACGAATTTTCAATCGGCTTCGGCAGTTGTCAATAGTTTTTTTGATTTTAATAATTTTTTGTATATACGAAGCAATTTTAAGTATAGCTTTTCGTATGTTGAATATCCTGGCAGTCTCACAAAAGAAGAGTTTGAGGAAAACCCTCGCTTTTCAAAAAATCAGCATGATGATAGTTTTGAGCATAATTTTTCTTTTTATATAAATCCTCTTTTTACCATTGATGATGAAATTAATATGGAAATCCCTATTAGTTATCTGTTAAAAACTATTGATTATAATACGGAATCTTTTACCCCAGCAACTTTTTCTGATCGCGTAGTTCACAGCTTTGATTGCCGTCCAATTTTTTCCTTTGTTTCAAAAAAGACCTCTCGCCTAAAGATGAATATGATTGCAGGTGTAGATTTTAACTGGACTTCGCTGAATAATAAAGATTTTTTAGAAAAAGAGAGAGAGGATAATGTAGGTAATTATACGGCTAATCAATTGCAAGTTGCTCCCTATATTTCTACAAAGTTTTTTTTGCCATTTAATTTTTCTATTCAGGCTGTTATCCGCTATGATTTTAATTTTTTAGATATTGTGAAAAACTCTCAAACAAGTTCGACAGGCTCCCTTTCATATCAGGCCTTTGTGTATAGTCTCAATCTTCTGTATAATCCTATAAAACAGCTTTCTTTGTATTTTACTGCAGGCACGGTTTTTAGATATCCTTTTATTGATGAAATAACTAATTTTTCATCTGGCTGGGAAATACCCATTAATGATAAATTACGCCCTGAGTTTGGATATAATTTTGATTTTGGCTTTAAGGTTAATTTGGGCAAGTATTTTATGCTCAACGCAAATGTTTTTTTTATGCCTTTGGTAGATGAAATTTCTTATAGCAACGAAACATTCCGTAATGAAAATCTTGATGCTACAATGCGTATTGGTACAAATATGGATATTTCATCACGTATTACCTCCTTTTTTGAGATTTCTGCTTCCTTTAGTTATCTTAATGCTGAGTTTTCTAATGGTGCAAATAAGGGAAAAGTTATTCCTCTTGTATCGCCGTATTCTGCAGGCCTTGCGTTGACATTCTTATTGCCACAAGATATCTCTCTTTCAACTGATTTATCATACAGAAGCAGCTTTTACTCAGGTGGCGACTTTGATAATTCGGACGCTATGCTGAAAGGATATTTTTTATGGAATTTAGGTGTTTTTTACTCACCACCTCAGCTTGATAAAAAACTTTCATTTTCTTTTGTGATGAAAAATTTGCTTAATCAAGTTTACGTTCCGTATGCTTTCCATACCGCTGATTATAGTGCTTATTACCCTGCTCGCGGATTTTCTTTGTCTGCAGGTGTTAAATATAGCTTTTAGAAATTAATGAAATTGAGTAATTCCTCGCTGATTGCAGTATATTGTTCAATTTGCTTTTGGATTGTTTTTTTACTTTTAATTTTTACTGTTGATTTAAAAAAAACTTCACAAAATGAAATGCAAAAAATTTCACTTTTATTTAATGATGAATTTTCGTATAAAAAAATAGCCGACTCAACAGATCAATCGGAACAAAAAGAGAGCTCGAATACTATAGAAAAAAACGCTATTAAAAAGGAAGAAAATCATTCTTTTTTAGATGCATCTGCGGGTGATGCAACGGTTTCAGCAGTTCAATTATCGTCAGTCCTTAGTGAAATAAATAAAAAAATCCTGCAAAATCATGTGTACCCTGAGAGGGCTCGTAGACGAAATATTGAGGGAGTTGTTTTTCTTCGATTGATGATTAATTTGCAGGGAAATCTTGATTTTTGTGAAATCATTCAGTCCGCAGGAAAAGAAATTTTGGATTTAAGTGCTATCAAACTTGTCAAAAGTATTTTTCCCCTAGATACACGGCCGCTCTGTCCAAGTGAAGTTACCGTTTCTGTAAGTTACGAGTTACATTGACCGCAGTGAAGCGTGTATTTGTAACTATTTATAGAAGAATAATAAAAGCTCTTGTATAATATTTTATTTTATTTTATAATCTATGAGCTAATAATTGGGATTTTTGGAGGAAAAATGGGTTTTTTTGATAGCTTTTCAACAGATATCGGCATGGATCTTGGAACATGTAACACGCTTGCATACGTGAAAGGTAAAATCGTCATTGATGAGCCATCCGTTGTTGCTGTTGAGCGTGGTACGAAACGAGTTGTTGCCGTTGGAGCTGAAGCAAAAAATATGTTGTGGAAAACACCAGGAAATATTATTGCTATTCGTCCTCTTGCCGATGGTGTAATTTCAGATATGGATACCACCGAAAAAATGATTAAGTATTTTATTCAAAAAATCAGTCCAAAACAAAAATTATTTAAGCCACGTATGAAAATTGGAATTCCAACATGTATTACAGAAGTTGAAAAACGTGCTGTTGTTGAAGCGGCATTAAAAGCAGGAGCAAAAGAAGTTGAAGTTATCGCTGAGTCGTTGGCTGCTGCAATTGGTGCACAAATTCCAATTTATGAGCCTGCAGGTCACATGGTTTGCGATATCGGTGGTGGAACGACAGAAGTTTCTGTAATTTCATTGAATGGTATGGTTGTAACCAGTGCTATCCGCCTTGGTGGTGATGAATTTGATGAGGCAATTATTAAACACGTTCGTAATGATCATAATTTGATTATTGGACAGCAGACAGCTGAAAAATTAAAAATTGAAATAGGAAATGCGTCTCCTGAAAAAAATATTGAAAAAATGGAACTAAAAGGCACTGATTCTGTTACGGGATTACCTCGTCGCCTTGAAATTGATTCTGTTGAGGTGCGTGAAGCACTTAAAAATCCTATTACACAAATTGTTGAAGAAATTAAGCGAACACTGGGAAAAACTCCTCCAGAGCTTGCTGCTGATATCGTTGAGCGCGGAATTGTAATGACAGGCGGCGGATCTTTGTTAAAAGGTTTACCAAAACTCATTTCCAAAGAAACAGGCGTTCCTGTTATCTTAGCTGAAGACCCTTTGCGCTGTGTTGCAATTGGAGCAGGGCAAGCTTTTGAAGTTTTCAAAGATATGAGTTCTGACAGAAGCGTTTACGATAATCTAAATAGCTAGTATGATTAAAAAAAAGGGTATCAAATTTCACTTTTCATTGGTGATTTTTTGTGCTTATTTACTGATTTCAGGTTTTGTCTTAGCATTCTCAACGGGAAGTTTTATTGTTAATTTTAAACAAGTCGGGTTTTCGATTTTAACTTCAGTGCAAAAAGGGGTGAATCACTCGTTTTCCTTTTTTATATCGGGCGTTACTGCAATAAAAGATTTAGCTATTTTGCGCGAGGAATATGAAATTCTTGTAAAAAAGCTTGAGAATTATGAATATCTACAACGAAGTAATGCTGAGATAAAAAAAGAAAATGATCGCTTTCGAGAACAGCTCGGTTTTATCGAATCCTATCCAAAAAAAAATATTCCCTCTCGTATTATTGCACGCGATCCCAATAGTCTTTATTCTGCAATCACGATTGATAAGGGAATTAAAGATGGCATTAAGAAAAATATGCCTGTGATTGCATTCCAGCAAGGAAGCATCGGTCTTGTTGGAAAGATTGTTGAAGTTGGCTCAACTACTAGCATGGTCGTCCCATTATATGACTTTCAGTTTAATGTATCATCACGCATTCAGCATACTCGTGATATTGGTTTAGTTACTGGAATGGGGTATTCTGATTTGAATTTGGTGATGAAATATATAAAAAAGAGGGTTGTTGAGGAAATTAATTATGGAGATATTGTGGTAACTTCTGGTGAAAGTGAAAGTTATGATAGAGAAATCCCTATAGGAACAATTTCAAAAATAAATGTTTTGGATTATGATACATCAATTGAGCTTGAGATTACGCCTGTTATTAATTTTTCCCGCCTTGAAAATGTTATAGTTGTAAGTAGAGAAGATATAGATGATTAGAACTATTTTTTTTGCAGTTTTTTTTGCAGTTTTTTTTGTAATTATTCAAACCGCTATTTTGTCGAACATGTATTTTTTACCCGCCGTTCCTGATTTATTACTCATTGTCGTTCTTTACATCTCTTTTCGAAACGGATCGATTGTTGGGCAAACGACAGGGTTTATCACGGGCTTTATTTTAGATTTTTTTTCCGCCGCACCATTTGGCTTAAATGCATTATTGCGCACTATTATTGGATTTCTTGCAGGCTTTTTTAAGCTGAGTTTTAATATTGATAAGTATATATTTCCTTGTGTTACCGTTTTTTTTGCAACGTTCGTAAAAGCTTTTTTGATTTGGCTTATTTCCATTTTTTTTGGCCAAAAAATTGTTGTGTATAATGTTTTAAATAATATATTTTGGGGAGAGCTCATTTTAAATACTATTTTTGCTCCCATTGTTTTTTATTTTTTATCCCTTTTTGCTTCACTTATAACCTTGCCAACGGAGTATAAAAATCATGAGGTTAACTGATTTAAAAAATCGACCTGGAAGTTCTGCAAGTAAAAGTGAAAAAATTTTTGTTTTAATAATTCTTTTTTTTTCGTGGATTGTTTTTTATGCATTTAAGCTTTTTTCAATGCAGGTTGTTGAAGGCGAAGAGTATCACAATCGCTCTGTTAGCATTTCTCAGCGCTCTAAAACAATCCCTCCGCAACGTGGCGAAATTTATGATAGAAGCTTTAGCTCACCTTTGGCTGTTAATGTTGACTCCTTCGCTGTTGATATAATTCCTGGAGAAATCCCTTCTGGCCGCTATGATACTGTTGCCTTGAAACTTGCCAATTACTTAGATATGAAAAAGGAAGACATTGATAAAAAAGTTCCGCTTGCTGTTAGGAGATCTTTTTCAACAATTGAGGTTCGATCAAATATTTCTTTTGAAACGGTAACCAAAATCGCAGAGAATATTTTAGATTTGCCTGGAGTCTCTTGGCGTTCAAAGCCTGTTCGTAATTATCTTGCAACAGGATCAATCTCTCATATATTAGGATATATTGGGGATATTACGCGTGATGAAATAAAGGTTTTGTATAATAAAGGGTATAACTCAAAAAGTATTGTAGGTAAAACGGGGATTGAGCGTCAGTATGATGAGATTTTACAAGGCGTTGCAGGCAGTGAATCTCGCGTTGTTGATGTTCATGGCCGATTTATGCCAGAGCCGCCAATTATAAAAACCCCTGTTATGGGTAAAACTCTTGTGTTGACAATTGACGATAGAATTCAACTTCTTGCTGAAAAGGCTTTGGGAAACAGGATTGGTGCTGCGGTGGTGTTAAAACCGACAACAGGAGAGGTTCTTGCAATGGTTTCTTATCCTTATTTTGACTTAAATCTTTTTTCGTCCGATGATAACTCAAATGCATACCAGCAGTTGATTGCGGATCCAAATAAACCCTTGATAAATCGTGCTGTAAATGTATCGTATCCGCCTGCTTCAACCTTTAAAGTCGTCTCATCTGTGGCAGTGCTAACTGAAAATACTTTTTCTCCTGATAAAAAAGTTGAGTGTACAGGCGTTTTAGAATATGGTGATCGGCGTTTTCGCTGCCATATTGGTTCTGGTGGTCATGGATATTTAGATTTGAAAAATGGACTTGCACAATCGTGTAATATATATTTTTGGACTGTTGGACGGGACTCCCTTGGTGTTGACCGACTTACCTCCTACGCGAGAGAATTTGGTTTTGGAAGCAGTTTGCAAATTGACTTACCAAGCCAATCAAGTGGATTTGTTCCCACTGCACAATGGAAAGAGCGCCGTTTTCATGAAAAATGGCTTGGCGGTGACACTATGAATATGTCTGTTGGGCAAGGATATACTTTGGTAACTCCATTACATATTGCAAATATGATGGCAATGATTGTAAATGAAGGAACTATTTATAAGCCGCATATTCTCAAGGATATACGAGACCCTGCAACAGGTGAAATTATTTCTACTGTTGAGCCAGAGCCACTTCATACATCAAATATTCCCTCCTCCGTGTGGAAAGAGGCTAAAAATCATTTGCGTTATACCGTAACAAACGGCTCTGCACAGTATCCACTACGAAATCGCAATGTGCAAATTGCAGGGAAAACAGGAACCGCCGAAGTTGCAGGTTTCAATCGCCAATGGCATTCATGGTTTGTCGCTTATGCTCCTTTTGATGCCCCCGCTGAAGAAAGTGTTGTTGTTGCAGTTATTGTTGAGGCAGTTAATACGTGGGAATGGTGGGCTCCTTATTGCTCAAATATTATTTTACAAGGTATTTTTCAAAATCAAACCTTTGAACAATCCATTGATTCGCTGGGCTTTACTCGTTTAGCTCGCCCTGTAGGACGGCAAGAATGAAAATTAAATTTTTCTCAAACTTTGATTATTTGCTATTTTTTTCTGTACTTTTGCTCGTTAGTTTTGGCGTCATTTTTATTTATTCATCAGGTGTAAATTCAAATGGCGTACTCGTTACAAATGAGTATGTCAAACAAATTATATTTGGTATTTCAGGGATTGTTTTGATGGTTGCAATCGCACTGGTCGACTATCGCAAACTGCAGGCCTTCGCCTCCTATTTTTTTGTAGCACTCATTGTTATCCTTATTTACACAATTTTTTTGGGGCGGTATGTAAATGGAGCAAGAAGCTGGCTTGGCTTTGGCGACTTTGGCATTCAGCCTTCTGAATTTGGCAAGGTGATCTTTATTGTCTTTTTTGCCTCATTTTTAGAAAAATCTGAAAAATCTGAAGAAAAGCGCCGTTTTTTGCTTGCCATGTGCATTTTGTTTATTCCCATAGCACTCATTCTCTTACAACCAGATTTGGGAACAGCAAGTGTGTATATTCCCATTTTTATGGTGATGTGTTTTGTTGCAAATGTGCCTGTTCGCTACATTATGTTCATTTTTTTAGCAGGAATGCTTAGTGTGTTCATCACCGTTTTACCTGTGTGGGAAAGTGAAATTTACAAAAAAAACGTTCCTTTTTTTAGAATATTTTCAAATCTCTCTGTGCGATTTTTGATTATTGCCGTTTTATCGCTTGTTACGCTTGTTGCTTCGTTTGGCTTTTTATTTTTAAAAGAGCAATATTATTTTTGGATGGCTTACTTTTTTTCAATTCTCACCTTTGGTTTTTCTGTATCGCTCATACTCGGCAAATTCCTCAAGCCCTATCAAATTAAAAGATTAATCGTTTTTATTGATCCCAATTCTGATCCCTTGGGTTCGGGGTGGAATATTATTCAGTCAAAAATTGCGATTGGTTCGGGCAATATTTTTGGGCAAGGCTTTTTGAAAGGAACGCAAAGTCATTACCGCTTTTTGCCACAGCAAAGTACCGACTTTATTTTCAGCATTTTATCAGAAGAATGGGGCTTTGTTGGCGGAATAATTGTTTTTCTTTTATATGTGATTATTTTTATTCGTGGCTTAATCGTCTTAAAAAATACTACAAATGTCTTTGGTTACTATATTACTGCAGGAATTGTGGTTATGATTTTCTTTCATTTTGTGGTCAATGTTGGAATGGTTATGGGAATGATGCCAATTACAGGAATTCCGTTGATGTTTTTATCGTATGGTGGCTCATCACTTTGGACGGGAATGGTTTCTGTTGGCTTACTTATGAGTATTAATTTTCGACGGCTGGATTATTAAATGCTTACTCATTTACAAAAACATTTGGCTGCAGTGCAAAATCCCTTACGGTATTTAGGCGGAGATTTTGGTGAGACGATCAAGCAAACGGCAGATTTCACTTTTGCAATCGCCTTTCCAGACCTGTATGAAATTGCAATGAGCAATCAGGCTATTAAAATTATCTACAATGGCATTAATGAGCTAGAAAATATTCGGTGCGAGCGTGTTTTCACTCCCGAGATGGATTTTGAAAATCTTTTGCGTCAAACAAAAACGCCTCTTTATACGCTTGAAACAAAAATTCCTTTACATGCTGTTGATTTGCTTGGCTTTTCGATTGGATATGAGCTTGGCATGAGTGGCGTTCTCACCATTTTGGATTTAGGCAAGATTCCTTTATTGAGCAAAGATAGAACTGAAAATGATCCGATTGTTTTTGCAGGCGGATGTGGCGTTACCAATCCCTCTCCTTTACAAGATTTTTTTGAAGGAATTTTTATTGGCGAAGCTGAGAATGAGCTTTTTGTTTTGACAGAATTGCTTGCAAAAAAGAAAAAAGCAGGCGAGGGAAGGGCTGCTTTAGTGAAAACTTTGCAAGATCATCCAAATGTGTGGGTGCCAGGAAAAAAAACGCGTAAGGCATTTTACGCAGATTTTGGAAAGGAAAAATCCCAGCAGGCTTTTTTGCCCATCGCCTCAATTAAGGCGGTGCAGGATCATGGCGTTGTCGAAATTATGCGAGGCTGCCCCAATGGATGCCGCTTTTGCCATGCAGGAATTTATTACAGGCCGCAGCGAATGAAGCCAATGCAGATGATTATTGATGAAGTTGATCAACTTATTTATAAAGGTGGTTATCGGGAAATTAGCTTAACTTCCCTTTCTTCAGGAGATTATACAGGAATTGAAAATCTGCTTGATACCTTGCAAAATCGTTATAAGGATATGCAAATATCTTTTCAATTGCCATCGCTAAAAATTAGTAGTCTCACTCTTCCTCTTTTGGAAAAAGTATCGCAGGTGAGAAAAAGCGGGCTAACGTTTGCCATTGAAACGCCCGTTGATGCGTGGCAGTTTTCGCTAAACAAGCAAGTTTTTGAAGAAAAAATTTATGATATCATTATGATGGCAAAATCAAAGGGCTGGAATAAGGCAAAGTTTTATTTTATGGTTGGCCTTCCTGTTGAGCGTGATGGGTTGAGTGAGGAAGAAGAAATTGTGCAATTTTTGCTTAAAATCCAAGCGGCTACGCGCATTCAATGTAATGTAAATGTTGGCACCTTTATTCCAAAGCCTCATACGCCATATCAATGGGTTCGCCAAATTTCTCCTGAGGAGGCGGATCAAAAACTTTTTTACATTCGAAAAAATCTTCCAAAAGGAAAGTTTAAAGTCAGTACTCATAATGATTTTTCAGGATTTTTGGAAGGTATGATTTCTCGAGGAGACAAGCGGGTTGGAAAAATTTTACTTCAATCATATCAAAAAGGAACACGTCTTGATGCTTGGGAAAATCATTTAAAAGCTGATATCTGGAAAGAGGTAATTGCAAGCCAAGATTGGGATGTAGTGGGTGAAACGTTGCGGGAGCGGCATTTTGACGAGGTGTTGCCGTGGCATGAAGTGTCTTTGGGTGTGCATAATAATTTTTACAAAAATGAATTTTTGCGTTCACAGAATCAGCAACTTTCTCCGATTTGTGAAAATCCCTGTGCCGAAAAATGTGGTGTTTGCAATAATAATGTACAGCTTTTTACGCAAAATGAGACGCCATTGGAAAAAGATGCGTGCCCTGTGCCGACAAAACGCCAGCCAAATGATAGTTCTCGACAAAATATTCCTGTGTTGTATCGGGTAATTTTTCAATTTTCTAAAAAAGACGGCGGTGAGTTTTTGCCTCATCTTTCATTATTGGAAGTTTTTTACAAAGCATTGTTACGCTCAAAACTTCCTGTTTACTATACCGATGGATTTAATCCGATTCCTCGCCTTGAGTTTGCATCAAATTTATCACTCGGGCTTATCTCTGAGGCAGAAATAGCGTCCTGTGTTCTTGAAAGTCAAGAAAGTGAGCAGACCTTTATTGCGACCATGAATCAATGTCTTCCTGCAAATATTCAGATTTCTAAGGCCTATATTTTTCCAACAAGCAATAAGAAAAAGCGTGAGACTTTGGGGAGTTTGCTGTATGGCTTTGAGTATGAGTACCATTTTTATGAGCAGATTAATCAACAAATACCGCTTGAAATCAAAAACTTTGCAGACAGTTTTTCCTTTCAAAATACTACGTTGACTGTTTTATTGCCTTTTAATAAAGATAGAGCTTTTCGCAATTACCTTGAGGATGTTTATCAAAAAAAAATCTATGAGTTTGCCTCAATAACTAAAATACGAGCCTTTGCAACGTATAAGACTACAGAAAATGCGGATATCATCGAAAATGGTAATAATAATGTCATTGTTGACTACTTTACTGCCTTTGAGCATATTGCACAGCTACATAAAACTCTCATTTCTCAAGACTAGTCTGAGTGACTAAACAAGGCTGACTGTATACCCAAATATTTCTTGGAAGAGATCGCTTTTTTCTTTTAGCATAATTTTTTCGTGGCTTATATTGTGCGTTCCTTTTACTTTCAAAATAAGCGAGTCGTGTCCCAGTGTGATTGAAAAATCTTTTATCCGTTGAGAATGGCTGCTGTCAAGGCTATCTGCTAGACGTAAAATAGATGCAAGTTTTAGCACCATTATTCGATCTTGGCGTTGTAGTGCTGAAAAATTGATATCGTTTGTGATATTCACTTTACCTCGGTGCAGCTTTGCAACGCTTGAAATGATCGTCATGTTATCTTTGGTAAGGCCAAAAATCTCTGAATGCTCAATTATATACTTGCTGTGTAAGTGATGATCTGTTGAGCGGATATACATTCCAATATCGTGAAGAAGACTTGCAACCTCTAAAAGTAATCGCTCCTTTTTTTCAAAACCTAGTTCATGTTTCAGTGCATCAAATAATTTTAAGGCAACTTTGCAAACACATAGGGCATGCTTTTCATCAAAGCGAAATTTGCGTCCAAAATTGATAGCTGACGCTATTATTTGCGAAAAAAAGTCGTCTTGAAAAAAATTATTTACTTGCGTATTTTTTCCAAAAAAAACCCCTTCCCGAATATTTGTTTCTGGGATGATAATTTCTTCTGCCTGTGTTAGGTGTAAAAAAAGTTTATAGATGAGCAAGTTGATTTTAAGCGAGCGTGCTTCGTTGTATGATATTTTAAAATGTGCAATACATTCGTCAATGGACAAATCTTCGACTTTTTTAATAAAGGTATCAAAATTCATGCGTGAAATTACCCAACAATCTTTGGCAACCTGTTCACCCATTTGTTGAGCGGCAAGTAAAACATCGGGGGCAATCGTTATAAATTGATATACATGTGAAAGATTTAACTCATTGTTCAGATTGCCACTGGTGTTTTTTATAAAATCTTCAAGAAACATTCGTAATTCTTTTTGACTGCCCATCATATTTTTGAGTTGCTGTTCAATGAGGACTGTTCCAAAGCGAAAACTATGGACGGCTGCCATTTTTCCTTGATCTAACAGCATTAATTCAGTTGAGCAACCGCCAACTTCAATAATAATTGAGTTAATATTATCAAGCTTGTAATGCGATTTACTCAGTGTATTTAAAACTGCCGTATACATCAGCTGATTTTCCTCAATGCCATCAATTACGCGAACGATAAATCCTGTTTTTATCATGATTCGGTCAATTATTGAGTCTCGGTTTTGTGCTTCACGCAAGGCACTCGTTGCAATCACCGTTATCTGATTATTGCTGATTTCCCAGCTTTGAAGTTGCTCTTTGAATCGATTAAGAATATTTAGGCATTGTAAAAGCGTTTCTCGAAGGACAACGCTCTCGGTAAAAACGTCCCAGCCAAGTGATACGGGCAATTCTGACTGGTCAATAATTTCCCATTCATCTTTTGCCTTACTTTGTGCAATAACGAGTCTTATTCCTGTTGAGCCAATTTCAATAACCGCTTCTATCATACTGAATGTATTTTATAGGAGTGATCGAGCCTTTGTCAAGCAGAGGCTCAGGTGAGTATTTTTAGCGAGCTAATCCAATGGCTACAAAGAGTTGATGAATCAGAAAGTTACCTGCAAATTTAATGGCAAAGAGGCTTAGCGTAAAGATTAATAATGCGTGACTGTAGCGGATGTATTTGTTGCCAAAAATGCGTGAGAGTGTGCGGTAAATAAAGGGGGAGACGCTTTTGTCAAAGACCAGCCAAAATTGACTTTGCGAATCTTTGTTAAAAAATGACATAGCACAGCGAATGGCAAAAAGAATGACGGCAAAGAAAAGCAGCGAGTCGATAAGTGACCATACAACTTGGATAACGATGCCAAAAATAATGAGCAGTGAAAAGCTGCGTGTCATGGCAAAGGCTGAAAAAACGGAGGAGGCAATCATGAGTGTGCCAATTGCAAGAATTGAAGAAAAATTAATGTTGCCGATGACAAGGTGAAATCGATGAAACCAATTGAGGTAAGGGTCGCAAATTTCTGCTAAAAAGCGGGCAAATTTTGAGTAGGCGAGCGACGGAATCCATGTAAGCAAAAGCCGCACAAAAATAATGAGCGAAAAGAGCTGTATCGCGCTTGCTAAAAACTGACATAGTACAAAAATCATAATTACTCCTTCCAAACACTGTCTATCAGTGGAATTGATTCAAGTTGGCTTATAAAATCATCACTTGATGGCACCGAAAGCTGATTATTTGTGCGAACCAAGTAATGGTGTGTTCCCAGTGCGAGGTGAAAAATTACTGAGCAATTGCCGCTACTTTGGTCAAACAGAATATCTTTTAGTCCTGCAAGCTGGCTTTCGTTTGTAAAATTCGGCATAAGTTCTATGTGAATTTCGCGGTACGATTTTTCTTGGAGGCTGTCAGGATGCACAATTTCGCTGACAACAAGGGAGGGCGTTTCACGGCTAAAATCGATTTTACCAACAAAGCCCCAAATTGATTCAGGGACGAGTTTGTCTTTGTCGCGCTCCCAAACATCGCTAAAAATCGTCAAATCGATTACGCCATTATAATCCTCAATTGCCCCAAATGCCATCCAGCGCCCTGTTTTTGTTTGCAAGGCACGTATTGATCGTATCATAGCGATGATTGTGTAGCTTTTCTCTTTTTGTGCAAGGTCAATATTTTGAAGGCTAAAGGTGCTCGATCGTTCAATTGCTTTTTTGTAAGTATCAAGCGGATGACCAGATATATAAAACCCAATGAGCTCTTTTTCTATACGCAACTTTTCAAGCTGAGGTAAATCCTCCTGCTTTTCAAAGGCAAAGTCCAAATAGATTTTCTCTTCTGTTTCATCAAAAAGACTCATCTGCCCATCGGTGCTATCTTTTTTCTTGTTGACTACGTATTCAACAACACGCTCCATGTTTGCTTCAAGTGTTGCACGGTTATATCGTGTCTCGCCGTCCCCCAGATTATCAAAGGAGCCTGTTTGCACAAGAGCCTCAAGGGCACGCTTTGTTACGGTACTCAAGTTTACGCGGTCTAAAAAATCCATAAAATCACTGTAATGCCCGTTTTTATTTCGCTCATTGATGATTTCTTCAGCAGCGGCCTCTCCCAACCCCTTAATGCCCATAAGCCCATAAACGATTTTGCCGTCAACGACCGTAAAAAGTTTGTCAGAGCGATTAACATCTGGTGGATCAATGGTTAAGCCCATTGCACGCCCCTCATTTATATACTGAGGCAATTTATCAGTTGAGTTAATTTCGTTGGTTAAGTTTGCTGCAATGAACTCAGAAGGAAAGTTTGCTTTGAGGTAGGCGGTGTGATAGGCAACGAGCGAATAGGCTGCGGCGTGGCTTTTGTTAAATCCGTAGCCTGCAAAGGGAATAAGGATTTCAAATATTTCATCGGCCTTATCGGCACTAAAACCGTTTTCAAGTGCCCCTTTTACAAAGGACTCTTTTTCCGCCTTCATAACGTCAATTTTTTTCTTACCCATTGCACGGCGAAGCATGTCGGCTTTTCCCAGCGAATAGCCTGCAATCTTTTGGGCAACTTGCATAACTTGCTCTTGGTACACAATAACGCCGTAGGTTTCCTCCAAAATCTCTTTAAGGCACTCATGCGGATATTTGATTTTAGAGTTATCAAACTTTGACTCAACAAACTGCGGAATATATCCCATTGGGCCTGGTCGATACAAGGCGTTTAACGCGATTAAATCCTCAAGCCGATTAGGCTTTACCTGCTTTAGAATATTTTGCATTCCCTGACTTTCAAACTGAAAGACGCCCGCACTTTTTCCTTCTCCCAGCATTTTATAGGTTGCCTCATCCGTTTCGCTTACCTTATTTACTTTAAAATTGGCGAATTGCCCACCACGCTTTTGAATGAGTTTTTCTGCATACTTAATGAGTGTGAGCGTTTTAAGCCCCAAAAAGTCCATCTTAACAAGTCCGCATGGCTCAATGATATCCATTGTAAACTGCGTTGCAATCTTTTGTGTTTTTGCGTCTTTGTAGAGCGGCACATACTCGGTTAAAGGCTCCCTCCCAATAACCAAGCCAGAAGCATGCAAGCTTGAGTTTCGGTTAGTATTTTCAAGTTTGAATGAAATGTCAAAAAGCTCTTTAAACTGCGGATCATCACGAAGATCGCTTAAAAGCCCAGAGCCTTGAATTTTCTGATTGACGGTAAAGGCATCTTTCAAATGAACCTTAGGATTATTTGGAATTTGCTTGGTGATTTTATTAACGTCCGATAACGGCACTTCCAAAACACGCCCAACATCTTTTAGAGCAGCTTTTGGCTTCATCGTTCCAAAGGTGATAATTTGGGCAACACGCTCCTCTCCATATTTTTTTTGCACGTACTCAATTACTTCTTCACGCCCCTCATTACAAAAATCCACGTCAAAGTCGGGCATAGAAACACGCTCGGGGTTCAAAAATCGCTCAAAAAGCAGATTAAAGCGAATTGGATCAATATCGGTAATTTCGATTGCGTAGGCAACGATAGAGCCTGCCCCTGAACCGCGCCCTGGCCCTACAGGAATCTCATGCTCTTTTGCCCACTTGATAAAGTCCCATACAATCAAAAAATAGCCGACAAAGTCCATACTGATAATTGTTGAAAGCTCAAACTCGGCACGCTCTTTTATGACAGCAGTGATCTCTCCGTACCGTTTTTCAAGCCCTTTGAACACAAGGTATCGAAAGTAGTCTTCCTTTGTTTTAAACTCAGGGGGAATCTCGTAAATAGGTAAAATTGGCCCGGGTTGTGGAATTTCTACATTACACATTTGTGCAATCTTTACGGTGTTCGAAAGCATCTCGGGGTGAGAGGGAAAAAGCTCTGCCATTTGATCGCCATCTTTTAGGTAGAATTCTTGCCCATAGTAGCGTAGACGATTTTGCTCATTGCGCTTTCGTTGTGTGCCAACGCACAATAAAATATCATGCGAAATATAATCTTGCTTTTCGGTGTAATGAATATCATTCGTTACAACCATCGGTGTATTGGTCTTTTGTGCAATATCAATAAGGAGCTTTGCAACGGTCTTTTGTTCTTCTATACCGTGATCCTGCACTTCTATGTAAAAACTGTCCTCTCCAAATAAGGCTTTGTAGTCTGCAATAAACTGCTGTGCTTGAGCTTCTTTTTTTTCGAGTAAGAGCACGGGAAGCTCGCCTGCAAGACAGGCGGTCAAGCAAACAAGCCCTTGATGATGTTTTTTTAGGACTTCAAAATCAATGCGCGGTTTGTAGTACATGCCTTCAATGTATGAGATTGACGAGAGTTTCATTAAATTGCGGTAGCCTGTTTCGTCTTTTGCTATCAAAATAAGGTGATAATAGCGATTGCCGTTTTCAGTCCCTTTGCGAATGGTTCTGCCCTCTGGCGCAACGTAGAACTCACAGCCAATCAATGGTTTAATGTCTTTATCTTTGCATTCTTGCCAAAAGCGAAGAACGCCAAACATATTCCCATGATCGGTAATTGCTAAGGCGGTTTGCCCCAGCTCTTTTGCACGTGCAACTAATTTTTTTATGGAAGCTGCCCCATCCAATAATGAATAATCGGTGTGGACATGTAAATGCACAAAGTCTTTCATACTTCCAATATATCACAGCAAAAACTGAAGCACAAGAGAAAACAGCAGGAATTTTTGTAGAGGAATTTTCTAATGTGCTTTACAAATTTGATTTTTCGATTGTTCTCAATTGTTTTTCGATCGCTCTTTTTCTTTCATACGCGTCTTCATCAAGCGTAATTGATGAAACTTTTTCAATAAAAACGGAGGAGGAGTCTTCAAAAATGACATGAATATCATTGATTTTTACTAAACTGATATCTTTGTTGCTCCATAGATTAAGCCACGTCCACCCACCATTACTGCCTGGGGCAAGTTTATCGGTCGTTCTCACCGTTGTAAAAGTTTGATTTGTTTTTGAAAAAGCAATTTTTCCTTCTGTTTCATACGGGACAGCGGTAAATTGAATAGAGGCAATGGGTTTTTCTGAAATATTTTTTACTTCAACCATCAAGCTTAAAAATCCAGTGTCGCTTGGGCCTTCTAAAGAAAATTTATTAATGATAATGGGACTCTTTTTTTTCTTTGCACTGTCGGTAGCACTTTTTAAAATTTGATTATACTCAACAAACAAGGCATCTTTCAAAGCGGTTTTTTCATCAACTACTAATAACTCTGCACGAGAGTTTGTAGGATTAATAAACGTATCTATGACTTTTGCTCCCGTGATTACAATGGGGGCTTCTGTTACTTCAATTCGCTCAACGATAGCTTCCTCGGCAACAGGAATTTCTGCAATTGTTTGCTCGGTGGTGGAGCTCGGCTCTTTTTTAGTAGGTAGAGTGCCGCCAATTCGGTAGCCAATATAAGGCTTAAAAGCATTTGAGAAAATCCAGCTGTTCGTATCGCCATAGTGACGAGTTGCAAAATTAAACGTTACTCCAAAAAAAGGGCCTGACTTGATGCTCGAGGTTAAATTGAAAAAAAAGTTTGCGTCAAATCCAAACATGTGCTTCATCGTTTTTCTTCGCTCTGAGTCGTATTGTTTTTGCAAGTCAAGACTTACGGGAATAACAACGGCATTCAAATATGAAAAGGTATACTGAGCTCCCAGTCGAACAATCATCGACTTATTATTTTTAAAAAATGCTCTAAGCGACGTGCCAAGTGAAGTATGAATTGAAAAATGGGGATATTTTTGAATTTGATTGCGGATAATGCTTTCTTGATAGTGAGCTTTTTGATTTCCTCTGAAATAAAAGAGATTTGCCGCAGCTCCGAGCTCTGCTGAAAATCCTGCAACCGATCGTTCGTGAGAAAAATAATCGTATTGTAAGCTTCCACCCAGCGGAAAAGTAATATCATAATCCAAATTGAGCGTTTGATATGGCGGATACATTCCTGCAAAAATATTTGCGTAAAGGTCGTGCTCTGCAAAACTTGAGGCGAGGCTAAAAATCAGCAATCCAAAAATTATCGTATTTTTTTTCATATTATCGTTCCACAATACATAAATCATGCACAAAGGTCAATCTACAAATTCCGCTGTGCCGCTCGCTCAAAGAAAGTAATGAACGAGTGAAGTCCATTTTGAATTCCCTTTGATAATTCTTGTAGATATTTTTCATCATTTAAAAGCACGGCTTCATCAGGATTGCTAATAAAGCCCATTTCGACAAGCACGCTTGGCATATTTGCATTACGCACCACAAACCATTCTTCGGCTTTTACGCCACGGTTGACGCTTTTTTTTCCGATTTCTGCATCCATGCCATCTAAAATAAATTTTGCAATCAAAATGCTTTCTTTTGTAAACTCTTCTTCAAGCATTGAGTTCAAAATGGGGTGGAGGTTTTCATCTACGCCATCGCTATCAAGCACGTTTCTTCTGTATCCTGGACTTAAATACCACACTTCAAAGCCTGAGGCTTTTTTGTCAAATGCTGAGTTTGTGTGAATTGATACGTACAAAATCGCCTCGTCAGATTCAAGCGGGATAGCGTTTGCAATTTCAACGCGTTGCTCCAACGTCAAAAAAATATCGCTATTTCTTGTCATTCTGATTTGCTTATTCGGATAAACGTTTTTTAATCCCTGAAAGAGTATTTCGCTTACCTTAAGATTTATATCTTTTTCATAGATTTTTGTTTTTTTATCAGAAACGGTAATATTTCCCACCGCTCCAACATCGCGCCCTCCGTGTCCTGGATCAATTAAAATCGCTCCAATTTTATACGTTCCACCAGGGATTGTTGGCATGAGCAAATTTTCTGCTCGTTTAAAAAAATCTTGTGAAATAAAAACGGTGCCATCAACCATTTTAGGCGGATCGATGATTTCCATTTTTTTGTAGTTGATAAGCATAATCGACTCATCAACTTTAAAGTGAAGCTGATTTCCGTTTTTTAATAACACCGCCGAGGCAGAAAGCGGTTCCCACAAAAGTTCTGCTTTTAATGAGTTTGCCGCCTCAACCAACGAAACGGGAGCTGCAAAAACTCCTGCAAAAATTACTGTAAAAGTAATTACAAGAAATATTTTTTTCATAAGTGACAATCCTTTTCACGTATATGATTTATATTAATAAATGACTCATCCGTAAGTCATGTTTATTGCTCAAAATAGCAAATTTATAATTTTGCTCTCTTATTTATCGGCAAGGTATAGAATTCCCTGCAAGCCTCCACGAAAAAAAATGTTTAAAAATTGCTTAAGGGGCAGTTTTTTTTTGTTTTTATTGATTGATTCAAATTGTTCAAAGGCAGTTTTCATCGATTTTTTATTCCAATCAAAGGAATTTTGTGCAATTTCTTCTATAAAAGAGGGTAGTTGATTTTTAATCGGCTTTGAAAGATCAATATGCTCCTCATCTGATAAGGCGTCAATTTTTTCTATAATTTTTTTATCAACATTGTACGCACAAGGGGGAAAGTCCGTTTTATTTGAAAGAAAATTTTGTGTTTGCTCGTTTGGGCATTCAAGGTGCAGCGTGATTTTTTGCACCGCATTTTCTGACGCAAAGATGGCCTCAGGTATGGAAGCGGCTTTTGAAATTACGTTGCCACATTTTTCAACATTATTTTGCGGAAACACCACGCAATCTCCTATTTGTGAGCGAGAAAAGACGTTTTTTACCAAAGGCATTTTTTGTGCGTCTTGTATTCCATAGATTTTTTTTATAATTCCTGGTATGGAAATCCATGCACGTTCAGCACTTGCTTGTTGGGGATTAATCATGGAAATTGATTCAGAAATTTTTTGTAAGGGGAAGTCAGAATTAAAAATGGGCGGTTTTTCGCCTAAGGCAAGGAGGATTGCTTGCTCGGTTATATTAATATTTGCCGCGTACGGAAAAGTCCACCCAGACATATAACCGCCAGAAAGTCGAGCGGCAATTTCTCCGATCATCACGCCTTTTGAGCTAAGCTTAATATCGCCTTTGCAGGCTCCATGTGAAAGCCCCAGCGAATGCACTCCTTTTTCAAAGGCACAGAGTATTTGCATTTTTTCATTATCGCTTATTTGCGTTGGCATTGTGTGTCCCATTTCTATAAAGTGCGGTGGGTAAAAGATATGGCGGTCTGCAAATCCTGTAATGATGAGCTGGCCTTGATAGAGCAGTGAGTCAATTGAAAACTCGCTTCCGTCTATAAAAGATTCAACAATTGCACTGCCACGACGCGAGTAAAAAATGGAATCCTCTAGTGCTGCAGAGAGTTCTCTCTCATTTGAAACAATCTTGCACCCACGGCCGCCCATGCTATCAACGGGTTTTACCACCAGAGGAAAGCTTGCTCCTTGAAAAAGATTTTTTAGTAAAAAATTATTTTTTGTTGCCTGCAATTGATCTTTTGTTACTTCGGAAAATGATGGGGAGGGAACATTGTGTTGAGCAAAGCATTGGCGCATACGGAATTTATCTGTGGCGTTAAGGGCTGCTTCATGTGAGTGGGATGGCAAATTACATTCTTGTGCAATCAGAGAAACTTGTGAAGAAAAGTCAGTTCCTGCAGTAAAAACGGCATGAAGTCCCTTGGTTTTTTGTATCCTTTTGGCAAGATCTACAAGGGTAAGCGAATCTTTTAAATCAATGTGATAAAACTCATCTGCCAGTGATTTAGAGACAGCCTGTGGGTTTCCATCAACTACAATTGTGTTGAGATTAAGATTTTTTGCACTTTGAATGGCAGGCTCTTGCATTAATCCTGCTCCAAGAATAAGAATGGTTCTTTTCATTATCTTTTTCCTCCGTACACAAGTGGTGTAATTCTTACGATATAGTTTTGTCTATAATTTGACTTCTTTGATTTTTTCGCAGTATACTTCAAAGGTGTCTCCTAGTGAAAAAAGTTTGCTGTACCACATTAAAAAATTATATATAAGGGATTTTTGCGTGTAGGGCTTGTCTTTTAAAAGGGGAAAGCGCTCGGGATGATGCCCTGTTGAAATAATTTTTGAAACCTTAAATCCATATTTGCTAAGAATTCTATTTACTTTTTCTGGCTGAAATATTGCATAGTGATCGCTGGGGCTTTTTTTGTAAAAGAGATTTTCATCATTTCGTGCAGAAATTCCTGAGCCTGACGGCGTTGAAAAGGCAAAAATTCCGCCAACTTCTAGCAATTGAGCAACTTTTTTTAAAACCTCATCTAAGTTTTTGAAATGTTCAATTACATACCACATTGTTATGGCGTTAAAACTTTGTATTTGAAATGTTTGCATTGAATTAAAATCTAAAAAATCGCTGCATGTGGCACTCATTCCCAGCTTTGAGGTAACATATTCGATTGCATCGCTTGAAATATCAATCCCGTGGGGATGCCAGCCGTTATCACTTGCCGCCGATAAAAAAGGCCCATATGCACAACCAATATCCAATAAATTGAGTATTTTTTTTCTTTTTTGTTTTTGCATTTGCCAATACAATGCATCAATAGTGGTAATTCTTTTTATTCCCGCTTTTTTTATTGTTGAAAAATCATCTAAATAGGTTTTTCCGTATTGCTCTTGGTATTCTTCAAAAAAGTAGGATTGCTCATATTGTTTTTCGCTAATTAATGACCATGACAAGTAAATTAACCCGCAATTATTACAAGTGCGATACGTTTTATTTTTATAGCGCTCGAGAACTTTATCTGGCTGTGATTGCTGATCATTAAAAATACTTTGCAAATTTCTTTCACCGAGTGATTGTTTTGTATGTGCTAGTTTTTCAAAACTGTTACGACAGACAGGGCAGGCTAATCGTTTGTTGAGTGAAAGTTTATTCAAAAAATCATCCAGTGTTTGCGAGCCTTCTACTCTTTTTGCAATTGCGAGCATATCAGGGTGCGTTGGAAAGAGCGTTGCAGAATCGCCTAAAATCATTTTGAGGGCAAAGGTATTCATTTCTTCACGGAGCAATAGGCGAAACCCATATTTTTCTGCTAAGTCGCAATGGAGCTGGCTTGTTGGTAAAAGGAGTACTGCACAGTGTGCTGCAACCGCTTCAAAGGCTGTTAGTCCATAATGTGTTATCACTAAATCATACTGATATAAATGTTCTTTCAAGTCATTGATAGGCAGAGAAAATAAAATATCTTCGTAGGATTTTTGATCTATTTGATCGTATTTAATTTGTGGCAAGATAACCGTAACATCATACTTTAGCTCTGTGCACATTTTTGCAACTTCTAGCGAAAAATTGGCAGGATCTTCACCACCAACACTAATGAGGATTTTTTTTATTCGCTTTGGTTTTTGCTGCACATTTTTTGGCAGGTCAATAAAATTGCAGGATTGATAATTTACTTTGCGATCAAATTCAAGAGACGGAATAATGTCTAAAAGATATTCAGCATAATCGGTAAAATTTGAGCCTTCGTCTATGGCAATCACGGGTGCACAACTTGCAAAATTTGCTGCCTCACTTTTTGTTAAGGCAAAACTATCGGTAACGATGAGGGCATATTCGTTAGGAAAGGGTAGACGATTAATAATTTTTTGCGGATTTATCCCTGCAATAATTTGATCAACGCCAACTAAATCGGCGTGTAATGGAATATAAATTTCGCAGTCAATTTTATAGCTAAGTGCAATACATCGCTGTAAATGTCCTGTGCCGTGTCCTTTTTTTGTTGATGGAACTAAGAGAATTCGCCGTTCAAGTTTTTGGGCTGCAATCAAGATATCAATGGCACTTGCAGGACTAATGAGCATTCTTGCAAGTTTTTGAGCTTTTGCGTAGTCGCCTTCGGTGTCAACTGTTGTTCGTAAGGTAGGAAAATTCCATTCCTCTGGGGCAGGTAAAAAGGTGCAAATAAATTTTTCTTGGTGATTGTACAGAGCAGGGCAAACATGCTCATGCTCAAAAAGTGTGTTGCTCAATTCATAGGATTGCAAAAGTGAGTGAGCGTTAAAAACTTCAACACCGCTTCCGTGAGGAAGTCCCGTCCATGTAATGTAATCGCATTGTTTTCTTTTATATTGTAGTGCAAGCTCGTTTGCTGCCTCGTAAAACAAAAAAGGATTGTCTGCCGTTGCTCGAATAACCGTATCGGCTTGAACATGCTTAATTAATGCACAAAATCTATGTAACACATCGTCATTCGATCCTGCAAAGATTTCAAAGTTGTGAGCTTTTGCAAAAGGAGCAAGCGTTTCTTCCGATTCATAGTCCGTTGCTAAAAAATAGCGATCGGCTTTTACTAAAGCCATAGAACAAAGCACCCAATCAAGAATGGTAGTCTTTCCTTTTAGGGGTAAAATTGCCTTTTGAGGCAATCGTGTTGAACCTAATCGACATTGCACAACCAAAACAGTCATAACTACTTACCTCTCTTTGCTAAAAAGACTGATTTTCCTTTGATAGTATCTCTGATAATCACAGTGATTATTGAGCCTCATTATCCCATGAAGTGATGAGCATTTTTGCATCTTGCACAAATCGATATTTATTCATCTCAATCCAGCGTTTTGCATTGCGAAAATCTTTTATCGATTCAAAAATTCCGCGTGGTGATGTGTGGATATAGCTAAAAATTTTTTTGTACGGCGTAAAGGCATGGTCGCTATCAAACTGTGTTGCAAGGTTTTTAAGATAAAATCGCAAGTACGATTCATCGGGCGTTCGCTCTTCGGGATTTATGTCTTCTTCATAGCTTAATCGTAGAAAGGTTGAGATTTTTGTTTGCTCTCCCCATAAAAATCCGCGAAAGAAAAAATCAAGACATTGCCAATAGGAGCTTTTGATTGTGTAGTCAAAGCCGCCAAGCTGAATAAATTTTTGTCTATTATAAATACCCATAAAATCAAACGGATAGAGAGTTTTTACATCATCAAAAAAACAAATTTTTGAGTTGATTTTAAGAAGCCCTTTTTCAACAGTAGGAATCATTTCTGTAGGAAAGTTTTGCATTTTTCCATTTGAAAGGAGCGGTGCAATACAAAGAAGCTTTTTCTCAAACATGTAATCAAAGAGTTTAGGCGGGAGCTGCTTGCCGCTAAGGGAAACATCATTCCATATAACAAAGACATATTCGCTTTCAAGTTCGGCCATTCCCATGTTAATCATATCGCCAATGGTGACGCTTTCTTTGGGAACCAAAAATTTAACGCTTGGATAACTTCGAATGAGGGTGTCGATATCGTAATTATCTTGCGAGGTTTCAATGGATAAAATCGAGTGAAATCCAAAGGAGATGAGATTTTCCAGCACTTTTGAGCGATAATTTTTTGCCCCACGATTGAGCAAAAGTATTGAAATCGGCACATCTACTCCATGCGGATTTGATTCGCCTGCACCAAGAATAATTTGCGGAATCTTTCTTTGATTAAAAATTGAAGGTATAGTATTCATCACAATTCTCACACAATCCTTTATACTTACTGGTTAAATGCTCTTCAAGTTTAACCGTGATTTTATCCCAAATGGTTTCAAGGCTGTCAGAAAATGCATTGCCGCAGCTTGGTTCTAAAACGTATTCTTTACAAAGCGGAACCGATCCGTCTATTAAGATATGCATATCGCGTCGTAAATGCCAGCACGGATTGCGCTCAATCGGACGAAGGTCTGCAACTTTTTTGTCAGCAAGCCCACCGCAAAACCAATTATATTTTTGCACAATCACGTTATCTGTCTTTTCTTTCCATGTGCGATAAAATTGTTCAAGCTGGCACTCATTTTCTTGCAAGCGTAAAAACTGCGGATAGACGCTTTGGCCAAAGGCTTGAGAAAGAACGTCGTATGCGTTTAGTGCGTCATGGTAGTGATCTGAGCCATGTAATTGCGTGTACATTTGGGCGTCAATTGAATCAAGTGAAACAATCCAGTTGATTGTGCCGTATTCATTTTGGCGTTTGGCATTTTTGTCGACTACGGCTTTTATTTTTTGTACAAAATCGCTTGTAACCATTTCGCCCGTTGTTTCAATCAAAATTGACAAGTGTGGATATTTTAAGATGATATCGATAAAGTTACAAAAATCAGGATGATACAACGGATCTCCCCAAAGTGAAAGGCAAATGACGGCATCGTGCGAGTAATCGGCAATTTTTGAAATAGTTTTTGTAAATGTTTCTTTTTCCATAAAAAGAGTGCTTTGGCACGGGGAAATGCCTTTTTTTTCTTGCAAGGCTTGCGGGTAAGGGCAAAAGGTGCATGTTCCCATACATTTTTCAGAAATCTGAATATTATAAAAGGCAGGCAAGGTTTTCAACACAGGGGCTGCAAGTTTTTCTGATAACGCAATATCGGCAACGCTCATTGATGGGTTTTCTTTTAAAAGATTGTGCATCCGTGTGCAAAGCATAAAATCTCGTCGTGTTTGGCAGGCAAGATTGAGCCGCAAATAGCGGATATCTTGCTCAGCTATGACCGTTTCCACCTCAAAAGAATTGATATCTTTTTTAAGCACAGAAAAAATCGAGCCACGATTTACTAGGCTTGTATTGTCTTTGGCAATTTCTGCCAGTAAATTAATTGTGCCGACTGAAAGCACTTCTGGCGAAAGTCCTCCTGCATAGCCTTCGGCAAAGGTGTATTCAGCTGCGTAATGACAGTGTGTTTCGTATAATGAATTGGTAATTTCTTTGTTGTAAAAGGGGCAATCCGCCCAACCAAAAACTGCGTATGAGTAGCCTTGTGCTTTTTGAGAAAGTGTTGAAAGCAATTTTGATGTTGTCCACTCATCATCAGTGCAAAGATCAATGGGAACGGAACTTTCGGGGATTTGAATTGTATCATCTTTGGCAAGAATGATAATTGATTCCACATCTTTTATAGATTGAGCCCACTCAACCGCTTTTTGAAAGGCAGATTTACCGTCAAATACCGATTTGAAAGCATATTCAGTTAGAGACGCTGCATATAAAATAGCAAGAGTTTTCATAACTCATTTATCGGCAAGATTTTTTTGAAGTTAAGTAAATTAAAAGTGATAGTGTGTTTTATGAAAATCAGTTTTTTCAGAAAATAGCTTTTTTTTTAGAATTATTGACAACTGTCGTTAAAATTATTATTATATTTGCATGAAATATTTTTGCATGTGTTTTTTTTTGGTGTTAACGTTTCAAATGTATTCATCTATCTACAATAATTTTTTTATAGATTTTGAGGATGCGGTGTATAATCAGACCCATTCAACAGAAGAAATTTTACAGTTTTATGATAAAGCGATGAGTAAATCAAGTGATTTTGAAAAAGAAGAAGAGCAACTTTCGTATTTGTCTGCCTGTCAAGAATTACTTGGACGCCATTATTTGGTTATAAATGATGAAAAAACCGCTAATGAGGTTTTTGAAAAAGGTATTAGCTATGCCAATGAATCTTTGAAAGTTAATCCAACTGCCCTTGCGTATTCCATTTATGCACAAAATATTACACAAAATATGAGAACAAAATCCGTGAGTTATATTATTTCTAACGGAAAAAAGATGGAAAAAATGATTAAAGAAGCTCTTGAGCTTAGTCCCGAAGCAATTTTACCTCAATACTTGACGATTTCTCGCTATGTTTTTGCTCCTGCAGCCTTTAACAATCCTAAAAAAGGCTTAGAAATGATAACAACAATTCTTTCTGATGAAACGGCAAATCTTTCTCAGGCGATGAAGTTTAATATTTGTGAAGCCGGTGCAAAGGCAAATCTTTTGTTAAAAAATAAAACTGAGGCTGAGCGGTATCTTTTACAAGCCAAAGCAATTTTTCCAAATAATGAAAATATTGCAAAGTTAGAAAAAGAATTTAATAAATAGTCTTTTTAATTGAATTATATTGTATAGTCATAAATTATTTTAGTGGGGAGCTGATTAATCGGCTGAGAGGAAACTGTTTGTTTCGACCCTTATACCTGATGTGGATAATGCCAACGGAGGAAATCTTTCATAAAATGAAGCATTTTACTTGGTATTTGAACTTTTTTATGGAGGATTTATATGTCAAAGTCAAACAATTCGTCACGTTTGATGTCATTTGTGAGCGGCAGCTTTTTGTGGTTTGGAGCCGCTATTTCAATTGCAGAAATTGCAACAGGGGCGTTGCTTTCCTCGTTGGGGTTTTTGCATGGTTTTTTTGCAATCCTTTTAGGGCATCTTATTGGTTGTACCTTATTTTTCTTTGCAGGGTTTATTGGTGCCAAAAATAATACCTCCGCTATGGAGAGTGCTCGCTATTCATTTGGAAAATATGGATCAATTCTTTTTTCTGTCTTAAATATTCTACAACTCATTGGTTGGACTGCTGTTATGATTATTGGTGCCTCTCGCTCTGCTTCTGCTATTTTTAGTCAAAGTAGTTTGTTCGGATCATCTGTGCTGTGGTCAATTTTTATTGGTCTTTTGATTTGTCTTTGGGTTTTTGCAGGAATTAGTAATGTTGGAAAATTAAATCTTGTTGCGGTAACTGCACTTTTTGGATTAACGGTTTTGTTAGGCTTTGTCGTTTTTTCTAATACAAGTTCAGAAAAAATTATTACAAAAGAATTACAGGGCGTAATGAGTTTTTCCATTGCCTTAGAACTTTCCATTGCGATGCCTCTTTCGTGGTTGCCCCTTATTTCTGATTATACAAAAAATACTAAAAAGCCTTTTACCTTTACTCTTGTAAGTACGCTTTTTTATTTTTTAGGCAGTACTTTTATGTACACAATTGGACTTGGTGCCGCTATTTTTGCAGGAACAGCGGATATTGTTAGTATTCTTTTGAGTGTAAATCTTGGTACAGTCGCCTTATTAATTGTTATTTTTTCAACGGTAACAACGACTTTTTTAGATGTTCATTCAGCAGGGATGAGCTTTGTAAATATTTCAAAAAAAATTACGACAAAAAATATTGCACTTATTACATGCTTAATAGGAGTGCTTTTGGCAATTTTTATTCCAATTGATCAGTATGAAAATTTTTTGCTCCTCATTGGCTCGGTTTTTGTCCCAATGATTGTTATTTTGATAAGCGATTTTTTTATCTTTAAAAAATCCTCTATGGATACATCAATTAACTGGCACAATATTATTTTGTGGCTTATCGGTTTTATCATTTATCGCTTCCTTCTACTAATCAACCTGCCCATTGGAAGCACTCTTCCTGTAATGATTATTACTTTTATACTCTGCATGATTACGCATAAAATCAATTGGCATAGTGCTTTACAAAGGAATTAAAATTAGTTTAGTTCATATATATTGCCTGTTCGTGTGTAAAATAAAAATGTTTTTACTTTTTTGTCGTATATAATTTCGCTTGCTTTTTTATAAATTTGCAGTTGATCACGATAGAGCTGTGCGTCCTCTTTTTTATCGCTTTTAAAATCAATGATGGTAATTTCATTGTTTTTTTCAAAGAGTAAGTCGATTGTACCATTTACAATTATGTGATCACGGTTTGTAAATGCTGCGGGTAAATCTTTTTTTAGAATGTACTTAAAAGCAAATTCAGTTTGTCTCCAGTCAGCGGTCAAAACTTCTTGGCACAAATCTGAGTGTAAAAAAGTTTCGCTCATTTTTTTTGCACAGGCGAGTATAAAATCCTTCTTTTCTTGCGATGTTGTAGCAGTGATTTTGTGTTTTATTTTTTCAAGGTGGTACGATGTTTCGAGTGAAAAACAATCAAAGTTTGGCAAAGTTCCGCCATTTATTAGTGCCTCTTGAATGCAAAGATGCACAAGCGTTCCAAAATCGGCAGCAGTAAAGGATTTTTTTAGTTTTGTCAGTAAAATATCAAGCTCATCGTACTCAGTTATGGTATTTGTAAAAGTTTGCTCGACAGTGGTTGTTTTTGCAATTTCGGTAACAGAGAACTTTTCCCTTTGAGGGAGCGTAATTGGAAAGGGTGGCAATTGCGAGAAAGAGTCAAAAATATTTTTAAGTGCCGTTTGTCGGGGTAAAAAATCCTCAGGCTCAAAAGTCTCGTCAATGGGACTGTGTTTTATTTCTGTGAAGGAGTAGGGCGGCTTTTCTAGTGGGAACAACGGAAATAGCAAATCAAGAAAGGATTTGGGAATAAAGTTTTCGCCATTTTTTTCTTCAGATTTTTGTCGTTTTTCACTTTCTGCATCCCATAAAAAACTCAGCTTTTCTTGTAGTGGCAAGCTTTTTTCTAAGTCACATTTTGCAGGAATTTTAACAGAGCCACAAACAAAAAGATTTTCCTCCGCTCGTGTCATTCCTACATAAAGGAGGCGTCGCAACTCTGCACAAGATTTTTTATCGAATTCCTTTTTTTGTAGCGAATAGAAGTAGTTTGAAACCTTTTTTTGCCCAGAAAGCAGTGTATGTATGGGCAAATTTAGGGCAAGTCCTGTATGATCAGAAAAAAAAGCAGCACTTTTATGTTGCCTGTCACGTGATCCTTGTTGCACTGAGACCAAAAAGACACTGTGAAATTCAAGTCCCTTGCTTTTATGAATACTCATTAATTGCACGCCCTGTTTTTGTTCGATGGGAATATCCATATCTGAAAGTCGAGAAGATTTTTCTATCATGAGAGCAACAGCGTCAATGAAGCTACTCAGAGGTTTATTTTTTTCATCATGCCGTCGAGCAAGCTCAAATAAATAATCATACAGTTCACTAAAAGAGGCGACTTCTTCATTCCACAATGTTTCGTAGAAATATCCTTTATCATACCATAGATAGGTGATTAGCTGTGCTGTTGTTTTTTGTGTAACCAGTTGTTGCAGCTCCGCGTAAAGGTTTCTGCCCGTTTGATACTTAATCCTGTCTTGTTCATGTAACGCTATTTCAAT
>JBOFSR010000100.1:0-10315 GCA_051651645.1 Treponemataceae bacterium
GCCGACGAACATTATTTTGATCATATATGGAGTAATACCATATTTTTGTCCCTGATTGCAGTTTTTTTTGAAAAAGAGTAAATGGTTGTCTGTATCTCATGATCATCTCCACAAGGTAAAATCTTTTGATTTGCTTACAGCAATGTTTATAGCACCCTATAACTAATTTTAAGGTTCTTGATATACAAGAGTTTAGATCGTGATTTTATGCTACTATAAGGAGTACGCTTATAGTACTAGGGCAGACCTACCTCTCTACGAATTAAAGAGGTAGGTCTGCCCTAGTAATGGCGAGACCTCTACCCTAGTAATGGGGGGTATGTCTATACTAGTAAAGTAAGCACGTACATACTAGTAATGTAAGCATGTCTATACTAGTAAAGTAAGCATGTCCATACTAGTAAAGGAAGCATGTCTATACTAGTAAAGGTGAGACATGCCACCCTAGTAATGGCGAGACATGCCACCCTAGTAATGGTGAGACATGCCACCCTAGTAATGGGGGGTACGTCCAAGATAGTAATGGGGGGACATCCAAGATAGTAATGGGGGTATGTCCAAGATAGTAAAGGAAATACGTCCATACTAGTAAAGCTGAAGGGTATCAGCTAGTAAGGCTGGCACTACGCAGTTACGCTGATAAAAAAAGACAGCCGTTTGGCTGTCTTTTAATTTTGTACTAAGGTAATATTACTCCTATGCTACGATTACTCAAAAAATATCTCTATTGATATGCGATTTGAGTTATCCCCTAAAGTTATACTATTACTTAACTGACCATAGTTATTCTTACCACTTACACGTCCATCTACAATCAGTACCAATCCCCTTTTGCAACATTATATTTAAACATTTGTATTCCGCTCCAACAAAAAAGATTTTGATTGACAACTCGCAATTTGTGCTTTATAATATAATCTTACAAAATAATTCTGAGGAGGCCAGAATGGCTAAAGTTGAACTCAAAGCTATAGGAAAGGTTTATGATGGAACTTTCCGTGCTGTTGATAATCAAAATATTACAATTGAAGATCGTGAATTCGTTGTTTTTGTCGGACCATCAGGTTGTGGAAAATCTACAACACTTCGCATGGTTGCAGGACTAGAGGACATCACAGAAGGAGAACTTTACATTGATGGCGAGTTAATGAATGATGTCCCACCAAAAGATAGAAATATTGCAATGGTTTTTCAAAACTATGCTCTGTATCCACACATGTCTGTATATGACAACATGGCATTTGGTCTTAAGATTAGAAAAACGCCAAAAGATGAAATTGAACGCCGCGTAAACGAGGCTGCACGAATTCTTGATATTGAAAAACTTTTAGAGCGAAAACCGAAGGCTCTTTCAGGTGGACAACGCCAACGTGTTGCTGTAGGCCGTGCGATTGTGCGTAATCCAAAAGTATTTTTGTTTGACGAACCATTATCAAATCTTGATGCAAAACTTCGTGTTCAAATGCGTGCAGAAATTTCAGACTTGCATCATCGCTTAAATGCAACAATGATTTATGTTACTCATGATCAGGTTGAAGCTATGACAATGGGTGATAAAATTGTTGTTATGAAAGATGGAAAAGTTCAACAAATTGGAGCTCCATTAAAATTATACAATCATCCAATCAACAAATTTGTTGCAGGATTTATCGGTTCACCTCCTATGAACTTCTTGAATGTTAAAATTGAAGAGGAGGGTGGAAAACTTATTGCAAATGAAGGAAATTTCAAAATTAGTCCTACAGCAGAGCAATCAACACACCTAAAAAAATACATTGGTAAAGATGTTTATTTTGGTATTCGACCAGAAGATTTAATTTATACCGATTCTCCCGATCCATCAAATAATATGAAAATGAAAATTTCTGTTATTGAGCCTCTCGGAGCGGAAACACATCTTTTCTTGAATACATCAACTCAACATGTTGTAGCAAGAACATCACCTGAAAACACATGCAAAATTGGTGATGAAATCAACTTTGCACCTGTTATGGAAAAAGCAAAATTCTTTGATCACGATACTGAGCTAAATATTTGCGAAGAAGTTTCAAAAGAATAATTATAAAAAAAGTACTGTAATTTCTTACAGTACTTTTTTTTACGAAAAAATTAATCTAAAACAATTCTATTTTAAGAAAAATACGTCATCCTAATAATTTCAATAACTGAAACAACAATAATTCCTGTAATAAAAAAAAGCACCTTGCTTTTATACTTTTGAAGCAACATATTCATACCCTTTGCAACAAGAACCAATCCGAGGACTGTCCCACAAGCAAAAATGCCAACAGGAATTATAGCAAAGCTTTTTATCAGTCCAATAATATTATAGTATTCTCCTAACAAAATAAGGATGAGGGAGCCAGAAATACCTGGAATTATCATTGCTCCTGCCGCAATAAGGCCACAAAAAAATAGTTTACCCGCATAAAGAGTCGTCAGCGTGCTTGAAATATCACCTGAAAGGGTTTCATCTTTTTTAAAATACCAGGACAAAACTATAAAAATGCCAACAAAGAAAACTCCTCCAAAAAGAGCAAAGATATTTTCTTTTTTTAAGAGATTTTCACCCTTAAGTATAAGAGGAGTTGAAGGAATAATGAGCAATAAGAAAAATCCTGTTGTCAGTTTTGGATACATTTCATACATTCCCGAAATAAACAGAATAGATAAAATAATACCAACGCCCATACCAAGTCCAATCTGAAACAAAAACTTGAGAAAAGTTAATTTTTTACTCATTGGAACAATAAAAAAATTGCCAATAGCATCAGTTAGCTTGTCATAAATATGCAAAATAACGGCAACTGTTCCACCAGAAATCCCTGGTAAAACATTGGCTACACCAAGAGCAATGCCCTTCAAAAAGTTGAAAAAGAATGTCTTAATCATAAAAACTCCATTTTGTTATATAATTTCATAATAATAGAAAAATAGTGATTGGAATCATAAAAATAGGCACCAATATGCGGAGCATTTTCAACAAACTCCAAATGTTTCTTTCCGCTTGCAGCATGATAGATTTTTTCAGCATTTTTTGGTAAAACCAAACTATCAGCCGTCCCATGGAAAAGAAGTAAAGGAATATCATTTAAGTTATTCTTATAACGATTTTTAACTCGGCGTAGAGGAGAATGCTGGCAATAAAAAAAATGATTTTTAAAAAAACTAACGAGAGATGTGCCATGCAATAAAAAAAAACGAAAAATACTTTGTAAGCCGCAACCATTAAAAATAGTTTTTAATTGAAATGCAAATTGATTTGAAAAAGATGCAAAGGCACTATCAGAAACAAATAAAACAATGTTATTGCACTGTTCTCTGATCCGTTTGTTTTTCAATCCCGTATAAGAAAGTATTGCAGCTCCGCCCATCGATACGCCATGCAGAACAATCTTACAATTTGAACCAACCCGATTCACCACAAAATCAATCCACAAAACTAAATCATGTGCATCCCAATAGCCCATGCCCATAATATTTCCTTGCGAGTTACCATGAGCCCTGCAATCAATGGCCAAAACAGAAAACCCTCGAGAATAGTATTCTTCAGCCAAGTATGCCATGCCATTAGCACAGTCACGAAACCCATGAATTAAAAGAGTAATTTTACCGTCACTATTAGGTGCAAGGCGTAAATCGCCACAAAGATTAAAGCCTTCTTTCGATTTTATCAAAACAGATTCAAGATTATTTTTTTGCCATCGCTCTTTTGCCAAAGTAAGAGGAATGATAATTTTTTCATCGCGAGTATGAGTAAAAAGTATATTCTTAACCCCTCGTACAGTTTGAGACGCACTATCCTGGCGTACAAAAAGCGAGTTAAAAATATAGAGCCCTCCTACAAAACCAAAAAGGCTCAAGCCAAATAGTATGAACAAACAAATAGTCACGCTCTATATTACTTTTTTACAAAGATCAAATCAATAACTTCTTCCATTTTACTGACAGGATAAAAAGTTAAACCCTTTTTTACAGTCTCTGGAATTTCATCTAAGTCTCTCAAATTTGAACGCGGAATAATAATATTCTTAATTTTATTTCTTTTTGAGGCAACAGATTTTTCTTTAAGGCCACCAATAGCAAGAACTTGACCCGTCAACGAAAGCTCCCCTGTCATTGCAAAGGATTGGCGTATAGTTTTTTTACGTAGTAAAGACAAAAGCGTCGTTGCCATTGTTATACCAGCGGAAGGGCCATCTTTTGGCGTTGCTCCTTCTGGAATATGCAAATGAATTTGATTTTTCTCAAACCAATCAGGTTTTATCAACTTATGCTTTGTCAAATAATGGCGAACCCACGTCATAGCAATTTCGGCAGATTCTTTCATCACATCACCCATTTGACCAGTTAGATGAAAACCAGCCTTCCCCGCTGTCGAAATGGCCTCAATAATAAGCGTATCACCGCCCATGCTTGTCCACGCAAGCCCAACTCCCATACCGTAGTGATTTGCCTTTTTAAGTTCATCATCATTGAAAATGGGATTTCCCAAAAAGGCACGCATTTTTTCCTCTGTAAGGATGAGCTTTTGCGAAATATTTGTTTCATACGAGCTTTTATTATCAATATTCTGCACTTCATCAGATAAAAGCAACTCTGTTGCATATTTACGATGAATTTTATCAAGATTTTTTTCTAAATTTCGCACACCCGCTTCTCGAGCATAAGAATTCGTAAGTTTCAATAAAATTTCAGTTGAATACTGTACTTGCTGTTTTTTCAATCCATTTTTAGCAAGACTTTTTGGAATTAAATGCTTTTTAGCAATTTCAACTTTTTCTTTATCAATATAACCAGAAAGTTTTATTACCTCAGCACGATCAACTAAGGCAATCGGAATTTCATCTAGCATATTGGCCGTCAAAATAAATGTTATATTTGAAATATCAAAGGGCAAATCTAAATAGTGGTCACGAAAAGATATGTTTTGCTCTGGATCTAATACTTCAAGCAACGCACTCGAAGGATCACCTTGATAACTCATTCCCATCTTGTCAACTTCATCAATCATAAAAACAGGTGATTTTGACTTAACAATTTTTAACCCTTGAATGATTTTTCCTGCCATCGCTCCAATATACGTGCGCCGATGCCCTTTAATTTCAGCTTCATCTCTCATCCCACCAACAGAAAATCGAAAAAAAGGCTTATTCATTGCATGTGCAATTGATCTGCCAATACTTGTTTTTCCAACACCAGGGGGGCCAACCAAAAGAATTATTGAACCCTTGCTATCCTTTTTGAGTTTGCGAACGGCAAGATACTCTATCATTCGCTTTTTTACATCTTCTAGTCCACAATGCTCAGCCTCTAAAACTTTCTTGGCCTGAATTAAATCATAATCCTCAAGGGCAGGCTCTTCCCATGGAAGATTTACAATCGTATCTAAGTAATTACGGGTAATAATGAATTCACTTGAATTAGGATCCATTAATGAAAATTTTTCAAGCTCAGAATCAACAGCTTCTTTAATTTCGCCAGAAAATTTAAATGTATCTATTTTATCCTTAAACTTTTGGTAATCACTACTTTTTGCATCAGTAATCATACCAAGCTCTTCTTTGATAATTTTTAACTCTTCGCGTAAAAAATACTCACGTTGATTTTTTTCAGTTTTTTCATTCAAATCACTTTGAATTCTTCTTTGAATTCGCAATAATTCCTGCTCTTTTTTTATAAAAACAAGAACCTGCTCCAATCGCTGACGAACGTTTGTTATTTCCAAAATACGTTGCTGCTCGCTTTTATCAAGATTCAAAATAGAACAAACAAAGTCTGCAATTTTCCCTGGCTGGTCAATATTTACCATATTTAAGCGCATTTCTTCAGAAAAAAGAGGATTATTATCAGATACTTCTTTCATTTCACTAATTAAAGCCCGAGTGAGCGCCTTCACTTCAAAGGTATCAACCTCTTCATCTTCCAGATATTCAACAATCGCAATCATGGGAGGATTAACACTCACAGAACGGCGAATACGAAAGCGTTTAATTGTGGAAATGAAAATATTCAAACCGCCATCAGGCAAATTCACTTTTTTTACGATTCGTGCAACAGTCCCAACCTTACACAAATCAGATATCACAGGATTATCAATATCAGTTTTAATCATACAAATTCCGATTAGACCATCGGCTTCATATGCTTCCTCAATAATTTTAATATCGTCGGCAGAGCTAATCATCAAAGGCGTAAAAATACCTGGAAAAATAGGACGTGTAGGAAAAGAAATTAATCGTAGTTTATTTGACAAAACTTGGTCAATAGGTGCAATATTTTTACTAGACATACTTTAAATATGCACATTTTCATAAAAAAAAGCAAATTTTTTTATAGTTTTAAGAGTTGAAATCGGGCAAGGCGGATTTGAACCGCCGACCCCAAGTCCCCCAGACTTGTACGCTAACCAACTGCGCTATTGCCCGTAGAAAAAATCTAGCACAAACGTAACAAAAGGTCAATCATTAATCTATTTAATATCAAGTTTTCTCAATAAAGCAGTATGCAATTTTTTTACATCGTCATTTTCTAAGCCTAAATCCATTGCTATAGATAAATCTGACAATGCTGAAGTGTAATCACCAAGATGATAGAGAGAAAGCGATCGCCTATAATAAACATGCGACTGATATTCATTCAACTCTAAGCTTTTTGAAAAACTTTTAATAGCTTCATTGTCATCGTGCAAAATGCAGTTCAAAATCCCCAAATAATACCAACTTCGTGAATTATTTGGATTAAGAACCGTACTTTTTTCAAAATCGCAAAAAGATAAATCAAATTGATTTTGTGCAAAAAATGCCATTCCACGGTGATTTAATATAACAGCAAGAACCACATCACTTTGGCGTGGCACCGATTCAATAATTTGTGTATATATTTTGATCGCCTGAGTAAAATCCTTTGTATTTTGCAAATGTATAGCCTCAAGCAACAAATCATCAATACTACCCTGCACATACGGCGAGGACGGCTTTTCAATACTGATAGGAGAGACATCCTCGGTGTGAAAAACCTCTTGAAAAGACTCTTTTACCGTTGCATCAGTTTTATCATAAAATACAGCTCGTCGGCAATCTAATTCTGAATCAAGCTTTTTTTGATAATCTCGAATTTCCTGAAAAATAATATCTGCAAGGCTCAAGCTTGCATTCATCGAAGCAAGCTTTCTTTTTAGGGGCAAATCAAAGGGAGAAAATTCTGCCTTGTAGACAAGCTCATGCTCAACTTCTGCCCATGCATCCTGTAAAATAGTTCTAACTTGAATTTCACATATTAAATTTTTAGGCAAAATTTTATTTTTTTTCACTATCTCTGGAATTTCAACTAAAATATGCGTTGACTCATAACCAAATTCACTAAAAGTTCTGTCTGATCCTTTTTTTTCAATCTCGATTATTTTAAAAAATGACGCTAACTGTTTCTCAACTATATCTAAATCCTCTAAAAAAGGACAAATGACGCGCAAACCTATTAAATCAGAAATAACAGGAAACGTTGAAGTATCCACATAATGAGATTTTAAAATTTTACTATAATAGCTAGAAAATTTTTTTACTCGGGATTTTAAAGTCGGAATTGAAGATAAGTGAATTGTTTCTCGAATTAAAAGCTCTAATTCCATAATAACAGATGAAAAATATATAAAGTATTCATCGTATTTATTTTGAAGAGATCGCTTATTTGGAAAATGTTTTAGATCTGTTTTTAGCATAAGGTTGAAAATAAAAATGGTGCCAATCATTACAACTGACACCACTTTTCATTTAGATTAGTAAAATATTATATATTAATCTTATTCTACGACAGGAGCAGCTTGTTGAGTTGTTCCTTGTCCGTCAGCAGGAGGACGAATACTTGATGTCGTTCCTGTTTCAGTAGCTTGACGTTGTTGTTCCATAAAACGATCAACTTGCTTTTGTCCAAAACTTGACATTTCAATATTTTGACGATAGATTTCACGCTCTTTCATGATACCCCAAACATCTTCATCAGCAATGTCTCTCTCTGTATTAAGAACAGCCTTATCATAAATAATTTTTACATCTTTGAAGTAACCAATAAAGTCATCACCAATGCTTGCAGCATCACGTGTTACTTGGAAACCAATAAACTTAACATAAGGAAGTGATACAGGATAAATTGGATAAATTCTAATTTCTCTAGCTCGAATTTCTTGAATATAAGCTGGATTGTTCCATTTAAGTTCTTTCCAACCATCAAAACTCAAATATCCCATGAAGTATCTTCTTTCAACACCATATTGATCTTTTAATAAAACATAAAGACCATGTGGGAAGTTCATACCCATTGTTGTTACAGAAATAGATTTTATTGTCCCTACATTTCGAACCAACCCATAACCTTCTTCAAATCTCATTACGCCACTAGCTTTTTCTTCGTCAGTAGGAGCTTCAATAACTCCCTCTGGACTAACTTGAGACATTGGTTCAGAAGCTGGAATTTCAAATGGAGGAACGATACGTGCATTTGCATTAACTGATCCACTTGGGAACACAACACGAACACCTAAAACTTCACTACCTGCAAAAGGTACACGTGCACTCGCACTAACGGGTGCACCAACTACTTGAGAAAGTGTAACATTAGATACACTACGTGCTGATGAATTCAGAACAACCTCCCAGTTTTTAAAGCTAAGAGAAGACTTCATCAAGCCCTTTTGCTCGTCAGTGAATGTATCACCAGCATTTGCAGAATAATCCATAACCGTACGACGGTTTTGAGTCATGTTACCGTCAGCACCCATAATAATGTCAGCTGACAACTGAGTAAAATCAATAATTACTGCTTCTTCGCCAACTGCAAGCGTCCCTACTAGAAGGAATGCCATTGCAACAAGAATGAAATTTTTCTTCATTCAAAGCTCCTTTTCACGTGATATAATCCATATTATTTTATAATGGTATATGCAAAAAAAAGTTTTGTCAATATTTTTTTTCAAAGAAAATCAACAAAAAAACAATTATTCAGCATACACCTCATTACCGGCAATATATACGTGTATAATATCTATATTTTTGAAATTAGTATAAATGTTTTTTCTGAAAACTGCAATAGTTTTTTTTAATTTTTTTAATTTTCCCTGTAAAGCTTCATCGCTTAGCTCTATATACAGGCTTTTATTTCTTACAAACAGCGTTTTTACTCGAGTTTCTTTTGAAAAAAGTGAATTTAGAGAGTTTGAAAAAGGTCCAAGCAACAACTCTTCAATGTATTGCTGGAGATAATCAAGTCTCTGATCCTTTTTTAAATACTTATATTCTTTCTTAATTTTATCTTCTGCAGTGGTTTCAAAATAAAAAACTCTCCTATTAAAATCTTTTCTACGCTCAAAATGAGTAAAAAAAACTATTCCCCCAATAAAGACAAAAAGAATAATGAGTAGAAATTTATTTTTTGCTAAAAAATCCATTTTTAATTTTCCTTAAGTATATATTCTATATTTTGTTTAAAAACAAAATAATATTATATGTGTTTAGAACAATGAGTAACAAAAGCACGATCAAAAAAAATGTCTCTAAAAACTTTTCTGTAATTTTTTTTGAAGAAAATCCGCCCACAAAAGCACCGATTATTCCACCCAAGCACATTAAAAAAAGTAATGATGCATCAAAAACAGGAATTGTTTTGGTTACAAATGTAGTAAAAAGACTCGTTGCTTGTGAAAAAAACATTATAAAAATTGAGTTAAGAGCTGTTTCCTTTGGAGCCATTGAATAAAAATAGGCTAAAGCAACAATATTAAAGGGTCCGCCGCCAATCCCCAAAAATGAAGACAAAATTCCAAGCAGTATACCAAGAAAAATAGAGGTTATCGGATTTGAAATTGATTGTGTGTGTATTTTTGTCTTAAAAAGCACATAGAAAATAACAAGAATGTTAGCAAAAAGTAAAATACTACCTTGCAAAAGCCCCGCAACAACTTCATTACCGGTAATTATTTTTACAAATACAAATAATTGCTTGCCAATCACGCCACCAACACAAGCCCCCATTGCCAAAAAAGAGCTTCGCTTTATATCAATTCTAACGGGCGACTTCCTGCTAGCAACCAATGCCATCGATGCCATAGCAAGAGATGTGCAACCACACAAAAAGCTCACTACACTGACAGAAAGAGCACCAATACTATCGAATAAGGGTTTCATAATTACACCAGGCCCAACTCCACTAAGCGAGCCAATAAAGGATGCAATAATTGTTATTAAAAAATATCCAGCCATTTTATAAAAGCTTTTAAATCAGATGATTTAAGTCAATTTCACATGCAATACACGGCACCGTAATT
>JBOFSR010000101.1:0-23360 GCA_051651645.1 Treponemataceae bacterium
CAAAAAATTATTGAGGTTGCAAAAAAAGCAGGATTCCATATTCAAATTACCAGCCGTGCAAAACATTTTTATTCAATTTATCAAAAAATGAAAAAGCGAAATAAAGGTGTAGAGGAGCTTTATGATTTATTTGCCATGCGTATTTTGTGCACGCGTGTAAGTGATTGCTATACGCTTATGGGCTTGGTTCATACGCTGTGGCAGCCAATTGATGGGCGATTTAAAGATTATATTGCAAAGCCCAAGGAAAATGGCTATCAATCTTTGCATACGAGCGTTATTTGCGAAGAAAAACCTCTCGAGATTCAAATTCGAACGGGTAATATGCATGAGGCAGCTGAAAACGGAATCGCCGCTCACTGGCTGTATAAAAAAGGATCGAACAAGGATGCGGTCAATGTGGAAAATCTTACGCTTGTTTCGCAAATGAAGGATTTAAAAGATGCGGTTACAAATTATGATACGGCGAGCATTGATGAGTTTTTCATGCACATTAAGGCGGAATTGCTGGCAAAATCGATTTTTGTATTTACGCCTAAAGGTGATGTTGTGGAATTGCCAACAGGTTCGACGGCGATTGATTTTGCGTACAGTGTGCATACCTCTGTTGGGCAAAAAATTTATGGAGCAAAGGCGAATGGGCATATTATTCCGCTAACAAAGCCGCTGCAAAATATTCAAACAATTGAGATTATCACTAATGTGCAAGCACATCCAACGGTAAATCAGCTTGAGGTCGTAAAAACCTCGAAGGCTCGTTCTAAAATTCGTGCGTGGCTTTATGAAAACGAAGAAGCGTTTCGGATAAAAGAAAAAGTTGAGGAGTCTAAGGTTACTCATGGTCAGCATGATTTGCACGAACAGCACGCACAACATAAAAAGCACATTGATGAATTTACGAAAGAAAATTCGCCGCTTACGGCAAAAATTCGTATTGGGGATACAAATAATTTTTTATTTTCATTTGCAAAATGCTGTCTGCCCACGCCTCAAGATGAGGTTGTCGGCTATATTTCTCGTGGGCGGGGAATTATTGTTCACAAAAAACAGTGCAAAAATTTTTGGAATAATCCGCAATTAGAGCAACGTTTTGTTCATGTTGAGTGGGATTAGACTTTTTAGTTCAAATCGTTAGGGAAAATTTTTAGTTTTTTGAATTTGTGTGGTATAATAGAGGTCGTACAATAAATATCGCGTTAGGGATTGCAGTGAAAATCCTTTTTGAGCGGAAAGAGCAAAAAGATTGTAGCGAAAAGCCCGACGGTTTAGAAAACCGTAACGCCCAAAGAAAAAAAGGAGTTATCTATGGCTATATCATTTTATTCATTGGGGGCTGCCCAAGAAGTTACGGGGTCAAAGCATGTTTTGGAGGTGGATGGCAGAGCGTATTTAATTGATTGTGGGGCTTTTCAAGGGCGACGTTTTGAGGCGGATCAAAAAAATCGGGATTTTGATTTTGCGGCAGACAAGCTTGAGGCGGTTATTTTAACGCATTCGCATTATGATCATTGTGGACTTTTGCCTGTTTTGACCAAAAAGGGTTTTAAGCAAAATATTTATGCAACGCCTGCAAGTCGCGATATTGCTAATCTTATCATGATGGATAGTGCACATATTCAGGCTCGAGATGCTCAGTATTTTCGTGATCAGGCAAAAAAGCGAAAAGAGCCGTTTACGTGGCGGCCGCTTTACGATGAAGAAGATGTGGTAAAAACGGTTAATCAGTTTGTGACGGTTTCATACAACCGAAAGATTTTTATTTCGCGTGAGGTTGAGCTTGAGTTTTTTGATGCAGGGCATATTTTGGGTTCGGCGTTTGCTTTTTTGACCGTAAAAGATGCTTCTGGCGAAGAAAAGCGTATTCTATTTTCAGGCGATTTAGGGCGACAGGACAAGCCGATTATCAGAAATCCGTCAACAAATATGAGTGCTCCTGACTACATTGTGCTTGAAAGCACGTACGGAAATCGCTTGCATGATGATATCAATACGGCTATGGACGAGTTGGCGTTTATTGTACAGCGGGCGGTCGAAAAAAAGGGAAAAATCATTATTCCTGCGTTTGCAATTGAACGGACGCAAGAGCTGGTCTATTATTTTCATTTGCTTGTTGACGAGCATCGTATTCCAGAAATTCCGATTTATGTGGATTCTCCAATGGCGGTTAATGCAACGAGCATTTTTCAAGTGCATCCTGAGTGCTATGACGAGAAAACCTACGAGGCGTTTTTGAAGCATCATAAAAATCCCTTTGGGTTTAATTCTCTTTCATTTGTAACGACGGTGGAGGAGTCAAAATCGCTCAACAAAAAAGAAGGGCCGATGATTATCATTAGTGCTGACGGAATGTGTGAGTTTGGCCGCGTTGTGCATCACATTGCAAATGCCATTAGCGATTATAAAAATACAATTTTGCTCGTTGGCTATATGGCAGAAAACACTCTTGGTAGACGACTTATGAATCGAGCTGAAGAAGTTAAAATCATGGGCGATTATTACAAGGTGAAAGCTGGCATTGAAAATATAAATACGTTTAGTGCCCATGCTGATTATCAAGAAACGCTTAATTGGCTTAAAAAAATTGATACGAGCCGACTAAAAAAAATATTTATGGTGCATGGCGAGCATGAAGCGCAAGAATTTTTTGAGAAATTTTTGCATGAAAATGGCTTTCCCCATGTGCAGGTTGTAAAATACGGCGAAACGTATGACTTATAATTTGCACGATAATCCTCTTTTCAAAAATATTGAAACAAAGTTTTTGCCTGAACTTTTGACCTGTCTTGGTGCGTTTGAAAAAAAATATCTGCACAAAGATTTGATTTTGCATGAAGGCGATGAGTTTAATTTGGTTGGTTTTATTTTAGACGGCGCTGTTCAGCTATGCAAAAATCATTACAGCGGCTACAACGAAATTATTACCGAGATTAAAAAAAACAATGTTTTTGCGGAGAGTTTTGTCTGCACAGATGTAAAAATTAGCCCTTTTAGTGTGATTGTAAGCAGCGATTCTGCCAAAATTATGTTTTTTTCGTTTGAAAAAATGATGGCAGTTTGCTCAAAAGCATGTTTTTTTCATTTGCAATTGATTGAAAATTTTATGAAATTGATTGCAGAGAAAAATTTATTGCTTCAAAAGAAAAATACGATTTTAGCCCAAAGGACAACGCGAGATAAACTTTTGACCTATCTTGAGCTTGAAATCGCTGAACAAAAAACTAAAAAAATCGTTATCCCATACAACCGCAATGAATTAGCCGATTTTTTATGTGTTGACCGCAGTGCCTTATCGCGCGAGCTTTCCGTCATGAAAAAGGAAAAACTCCTTTCGTATGACGGTAGAAACTTTGAACGATTAAATTGATTAAAAAAGGATTTCTGTATCTCATAAGAAGCTCGAAGGCAGTAATTTAATATTTGTTATTAGGGAATGGTTAGATGAGAAATATGATTTTTTTTGAGGGGTGTGCTTGGCGGACGTATATAGAGTTATGACAGATTTATAATGTCAGATGGCAGTTAGAAAAATTCATGGAAATACTAATTAAAATTTTTGGATAAAATTGCGTGTATGCTGCTTTAAAAACTGACTCGTGAAATTCAAAGGCTACAAATCTAAAATCTTGTATATATATTAATAGAATTATCATAAAGAAAACTTTAATTTACAAGAAAATATTTTTTTTATTATATCTGTAATAGACAAATATTCCAAAACACGATATAGTTTTATGTATAAAAATAGTTGAATATTTAGTTGTATATCGAGGTTATAGTGAAAAAACTACTCTTTTGCTTGTTTTTCTGTGTGAGTATATTTTTTGTTCATGCTCAATCTGGGGAAGGTGCTTTAGGCGAAAATCAAGAACATCCTGCTGATAATGAAGCGGGCGAGGGCGTGACTAATCCTCTTTTCTTTTCAATGACGCAGAAAGGCGATCAGCATATCAAAATATCAATCATGGTTGATTTTCCTATTAAGCCAAAGAATTTATCTATTGGTGGATCAGGATCCCTTGGGTATGCGTATCATTTTACGCCAGGATTTTTTCTTGGCGGCGATATAAGCTTTGGGTTTTCCGCTACTGTGGGCAGCAATGTTTTTTATTATATTCCTATTATGGTGCGAACGGGATATCAATTTTCAATTGGACGATTTGAAATTCCGTTGTCTGTTGGCGTTGGTGGAATTGTTGAAACCTATATCAATCGCTCATACTTTGGCTTTGGCGTCAAACCAGAAACGGGATTATTTTTTAGATTTAATCCTGACTGGTCATTTGGCTTGTTGACAGGCGTTTGGCTTATGCCACAGTGGTATGAGGATTCACGAAATAATCGTCTTGGTATAATCATGGACTTATCATTGAGTGTGCGATTTCATTTTTAATTTTAGAGGATGTATGAATAAAGTGTTTTTTTTCCTTTTAGGGGTTTTTGGCTTTTTTACCGCTTGTTCGCAAGAGCCGATTTTTGCCGATATTGAGCGCGAAATAAAACTTCGAGAGCAAACCGTTAAAAATAATGTATACTCTGTCGTTGCTTTTGAAAATGATTTTTATGCTGCAAATCTTGCCCTATTTACAAAGTCAAAAAGCTCTCAAGGGGGATGGCATAAAACTTCTGCTCCAGGGAAGGTTATTCGCCTTGCAGTTGGTGAAAATGGTGGAACATCATATTTGTATCTTTTAACTACTACGTATCAAATTTATTATAAAACTGCTGGCACTGGCTGGCAACTTGTTTCAGGGCTTGCTGACAAAAACACTTTGGAGCTGTATGGCGATGGAAAGTCTGCATGGACGACTGTTTCAAAAGCTGGAAAACGTGTGCCCTATCTTTTAGAGGGAGCTACAGCGGCTAGTTCAGCTAGTGATACAGAGGCAAAAAATCCACTTGCCGCAAGTTCGGCTAAAGGAACGACTGTTTTCTCTGATTCTCTTTCTTTTGCCTATAATCACGAGGATAAAATAGTTTATACCTTGGGAGATATTGAAAAGTTTGTTTCAGGGTCACGTGCTGCCAGCTATTATAATGATGGATCAAGAAAATGGTTAATTGTTGGTGTAAATGGCGGAATTAGAATGATTTCTCTTGAATCAGACGGAAAGATTCCTGAAAGTCCCTCTGTTACGAATAATGACTTAGCAAATGCATCAACCTCAATCGGGCCGTATGATGTTTTTCCTGGTGCTGTTTGGGCTTTTGATAATCATGCTTTGTTTGTAGCAATTCATGATAGGGATGATTCGGATATTAATGGACTTTGGGGATATTACCCGTCACGAAATACATGGAATCGAGAGTAATTTTAACTTCCTTTATATATTCTGCTTCGTTGAATCAGTTTTGTGGTATTTGTTTTAACTTATAAGATTATTGATTTTTTTTGTAAAAAGTAGTAAATTCATAAAAAATAAATTTTAGTTTAAGGAAACAACCGTGGCAAAACGCGATTATTATGAAGTGCTTGGTTTGCAAAAAAACGCTTCAAAGGACGATATAAAAAAAGGATACAGAAAACTTGCAATTCAATATCATCCAGACAAAAATCCTGGTAATAAAGAGGCAGAAAGCAAATTTAAAGAAGCTACAGAGGCGTATGAAATTCTTTCAGATGAACAAAAAAAACAAATTTATGATCAATATGGGCACGCAGGACTTGATGGAATGGGCGGTGCAGGCGGCGGCTATTCGCATGCCTATGCCGATTTTCAAGATATTTTTGGTGGCTTTGAAAACATTTTTGAAAGCTTTTTTGGAGGATCAAGTTCGGGTCGTCGTCACTCACGTGGTGGTGCTCCCGCAGGATCAAATCTGCGTTATGATTTAGAGCTTTCTTTTAAGGACGCTGTTTATGGCACATCCACTGAAGTTCAATATACGCACGATGAGGCATGTGAAACCTGTAAAGGAACAGGTGGATCAGAAGGATCAACAAAAAAAACTTGTACAACTTGTGGTGGAGCAGGACAAATTCGTCAAAGCACAGGGTTTTTCTCGGTTGCACAAGAATGCCCAGCCTGTCATGGCGAAGGCAGCACGATTGATAAGCCCTGTAAAACATGCCGTGGCTTAGGATTGCAAAAAAAACAAATTAAAGTGCCTCTAACAATTCCTGCTGGGATTGATAATGGAAATCGTATTACCATTTCACAAAAAGGCAATGCTGGTCGCAATGGTGGCAGGACTGGCGATTTATATGTGTATATTCATACAAGAGCTCATGAGTCTTTTGAGCGAAATAATCATGATTTATACTGTGCAATTCCCATTTCATTTATTCAGGCTACACTTGGTACAGAAATTACTGTAGCAACGCTTGATGACAAAAAAATTAAATTAAAAGTTGCAGCTGGAACGCAAAGTGGCAAGCTTTTACGCATTCCACATGAGGGAGTTCCAAGTCCTCGTTCAGGAAAAAAGGGCGATTTATATATAAAGTTAATTGTAAAAACTCCGACAAAACTAACGGGACAATCAAAGCAATTGCTTGAACAAATTGCCCAAATCGAAAAAGAGTCAACTACGCCTAAAGCTCTTCCTCTTTCTGAAATTGATCGATAAAATTCATGTTTCTCTAAATAAGGACTTTCTATGTACACCAATTTTTCATGCAAGAAAAGATATGGTTTTTTTTTGCTCGTCTGTTTGCATTTTTGTATTTTTGCCCAATCTGGTGTATATGAGCGAAAACTTCGTAATATCGTCGATTCAATGGATTTTCAAGAAAAAGAAAGAATTTTGAATGATCAAAGTACGTTTTTAATTGAGTTGGAATCACTTTTAAGAAATGATGTTGATAATCTTTTAATTTTAGTTGATAAAAAGCATTTTTTGCCTGCAAATTATGCACCAACTGATTTAGTTACGCTTGAAAAAAATGATTTATTTCTTCTTAATCGCAATGATTTATCGCTTAGGCGAGGAGCTTTTGAAGCTTTGAAAAATATGTCGCGTGCAGCTGCAAAAGATGGAGTTAGTATTGTCGTAAGCTCAACTTATCGTTCGTATGAATATCAAAAAACTGTGTATGATCGCCATGTGCGTAATCTTGGCAAAGAGCAAGCCGATCGTGAATCTGCTGCTCCAGGAACAAGCCAGCATCAGCTTGGAACAGTGATTGACTTTGGCTCAATTACGGATGAATTTGCAAAAACAAAAGCGGGTAAATGGGTGCTAGAAAACGCAGGAAAGTATGGATTTTCGCTTTCATTCCCTAAAGACCATGAGCACATTACGGGTTACGTTTGGGAGTCGTGGCATTACCGTTACATTGGTAAAGAAAGTGTTGATTTTCAGAAAAAATGGTTTGGTGATATTCAGCAATACATGATGGAATTTATTGCTGCTTGGAAAAGAACTAAGTAAAATTCTCTTTGTTGTGGTATACTCAAAAGGGTTTGCAGAAGACTGTATATCTATTTAAAACAAGCTTATTTTGTTCTTTCCAGTCGTCTCGTTTGCTGAACAGTCGACTCTAAATTTAACATAGTTTTTAATAATTATTGTAAAAATATATAAACTAAGAGTAACTGTTTTCTCGCAAAAAAACCGCTTACAGTAACTGTAAACGGCAAATAAATTATGATTATTTTTGTTGTGCGTCAATGGCAGAAAGATTTAGCCTGCCCATTTTGTCAATTTCAAGAAGCTTAACAGAAATTGACTGTCCTTCTTGAACAACATCGCTCACTTTTACAATTTTTTCTTTTGAAAACTTTGAAATATGGCAAAGTCCTTCCTTTCCTGGGAGGATTTCGATAAACGCACCAAAATCCATGATTCGTTTAACGGTTCCTTCATAAATGCGGCCAACTTCGGGATCTTCAACAATGCCCTTAACTGCAGCTAACGCAGAATCGGCAGCTTTGGTATTTTTTGCATAAATTGTTACCGTGCCATCGTTATCGGTGTTGATGGTAACTTGGTGTTTTTCTGAGATTGCTTTAATCACCTTGCCACCAGGCCCTATCAACGCACCTAATTTTTCTGGATCAATTTTGATTGCAGAAATCTTTGGAGCGTATTCACTCATTTTTTCCGCTGGCTTAGAAATTACTTTATTCATTTCATTCAAAATATGTAATCGTCCCGCTTTTGCCTGAGACAAAGCTTTTTTCATAATTTCTGTGCTAACGCCTGCGATTTTGATATCCATTTGAAAGCCCGTAATTCCGTCAACTGTTCCTGCAACCTTAAAATCCATGTCGCCAAGATGATCCTCATCCCCAAGAATATCAGAAAGAACGGCGAATTTGTCGCCATCAGTGATAAGTCCCATTGCGATACCAGCAACAGGCTTTTTCATAGGAACGCCCGCTTGAAGCATACAAAGTGTTCCGCCACAAACTGTTGCCATAGAAGAAGATCCGTTTGATTCAAGAATTTCAGAAACCACGCGAACCGTATATGGGAATGCAGCCTTTGAAGGAACCATTGGCTCGAGTGATCGGCGAGCAAGATTACCATGCCCAATTTCACGACGACCTGTTCCCATTCTGCCAACTTCACCAACCGAATAAGGAGGAAAATTGTAATGCAAAATAAAATGCTCTTTGCGGTCTCCATCAATATCATCATAGGATTGCTCATCAAAAACAGTTCCTAGCGTTGCAACACAAAGGGATTGCGTCTCGCCACGAGTAAAAAGAGCCGAGCCATGTGGACGAGGCAAAACATCAATTTCACAGGTGATATCACGAATTTGCTCGGTGTTTCGACCGTCAAGGCGAAGATTTTTGTCTAAAATATTAGTGCGTAAAATGCGATATTGCATGTCTTCAAAGGAAGCGTCAAAAAGTTTTTTTTGCGTTTCATCTTCAATTTGCGTTGCGTATTTTTCTTCAAAATCAGACTTTACCTTGTTGATTGCAGCATATCTTTCATGCTTGCCCTTAATAAAACATGCAGCTTCAAGTAGTGGATACGCAGCACTTTCAATAATAGCTTTATTTTCAAGTTCAATTTGAAGCGGGCAAAGTGGAAGTTTTTCCAATCCAACTAAAGCACGTAAATCATCTTGTAACTTACACATAATCTTAATAAACTCTTTTCCCTTTTCAAGTGCCTCTAGCATAATTTCTTCAGAAACTTCGTGAGCCCCACCTTCAACCATTGTAATTCCCTCAGCAGTTCCTGCAACCACAATTTCCATTTCGGCACTTTCAATTTGCTCAAAAGTCGGATTCATGATGTATTCGCCATTTTTATAGCAAATCCGCACACCTGCAACAGGTCCATTAAACGGAATGTCAGAAATATGAACGGCAGCCGAGCTTGCAATAATCGCAAGCATATCTGGTGGATTTACTTGATCTGTTGAAATACAGGTTGGAATGAGCTGAATATCTCGACCAAATGAATTTTCAAACAATGGGCGCATTGGACGATCAATAAGGCGGGAAACCAAAATCTCTTTGTCCTTTGGACGACCCTCACGCTTAACAAAACCGCCAGGAATTTTTCCTGCCGCATAATATTTCTCGTTGTAATCAACGGTGAGCGGCACGTAGTCTAAGCCTTCTTTTGCGCTTGATGAACAGCAAACTGTTGCGAGAATTGCAGAACCGCCAAACTGTGCATAAATTGTGCCGTTTGTTTGCTTTGCAAATCGTCCTGTTTCTAAAATTAACTCTTCGTTACCGATTTTGTACGATACTCTTTGAACCATTTTTTACTCCTCTAAAAATAACCCTGATAAAATAATGATTGCAGGCAATGGTAATTCCCTTAATCATCAAATCCTTTTGTAAATAACTTAATTTTGCCATATCTACAAAAAATAGAATTTTTTATGCTAAACCCATGTTTTATGCTCAATTATGAGCGATTTAAAAACTCAAAATGCATAGATGTACCACAAAAAATTCTTTTTGTATGCTACAGCAATTATTTACTACTCTAATAAACACAAGGATTTACACAAGATAATTCCCTGCATAAATCCTTGTAATTTTTTATTTACGTAAGCCTAGCTCTTTAATTAAAGCACGGTACGCTTCAAGTTCTCGACTTTGCAAATATTTTAAAAGTCGTCGGCGTTGGCCAACAATTTTAATCAAACTTCGAGAAGCACTTTTGTCCTTTTTGAACGTTTTACAGTGCTCCGTCAATTCTCGAATCCGCTCGGTCATAATTGCAATTTGAACCTGCGCATTCCCTGTGTCTTTTGCATTAGCACCAAATTTTGTAATCAGTGCTGATGTTTTTTCTTTTGTAAGTGGCATACTTACTCCTTAATTAGCTCAAGCCTTCATAACAAGAAAACCCTGTTATAAATCCTGAAATAATAGTGTTTGAATCGTCCATTCATCATTCCAGCTATCAACAAAAAGGTGAAAATCATTTTCATCAATTTGTAAAAGGCCTTGAAGAACTGAAAAATCATTGTCAGGTGATTTTTGAATCCAAACACGATACTGCCCAACGGGCGGTATAATTTGCGATAAAACAGCTTTTTTTGTGGAAAAAACCGTTTTAGAAATTTCATTTTTTTTAGTCCATGTGCAATTTTGCATATCGAGCGTGTACGAAAAGCCCAAAAGTTTATAAGCCGTTTGAAAATCCGCTTGTAGGATTGCACGGCGAATCAATGAAGAGCTAATCCTTTGCTCATCGCACGTTAAGCTTTTTGCAAAAAAGACAGAAATTTTGTGCTTTTTGGCAAACGTTTGTATTTCGCTCATTCCCGTATCAAGTCCTGATCCGCAACGAAAATCTTCGCCCACGGCTAAAAACTTTACCGCACACCAATCGCAAAGCCGTGCCAAAAAATCGCTTCCTTGCAGTATACTAAAATTTGCAGAAAAGTCAATTAAAACAACAAAATCAAAGCCATAATTTTCAAATTTTTTCATTCTCAACGCATGCGTTGACAGCTCCCCTGCAAAATCGTGTTTTTCTTTTATTGAACGAGGCAGCGTCTGGAACGTGATTATGCCTGCCTTGCACAGGGGATTATTTTTTTTGAAATCAAAAACAGCATCAAAAAGCGAGGTATGCCCCAAGTGCGGCCCATCAAAACCGCCAATGGTAACAGCCGAACCCTGCTCAAAAAAACTATCATGCGTAAGTGAATCCCAATAAAACGTTTTCAAAAAAAACCTCAATTAAATGGCAAGTTTTGCTCACCCATTCTATATAAAAAAACGAGTGCCTGTCAAACCGCCACGCAATTTATTTTACTATTTTAGGATAAAAAAGCAATCAGCTTTGTGCGTAGCTATTTCCACTGAAAATTTTTGCTGCCAGCACCAATCTCAAAGTGATATTTTACAATGCCAAGATCGACTTTTGTGTAAAAACCGAATCCAGAAATTTGCACATCAACGATATTCTCGAAAGCATTAAAAATAAATTTTTGTTGATTTAACGCCGTAGGTGCATACAAAGCACTTTCAACGCCATTTATAAACCATTGTGGTCTTTGACTTTTAGGGTGTATAACCTGATCAAGCGTTTTAGATTTTGGCCTCATCCCTTCTTTTTCGATATAGCCGATTGAAATAACGCATACGATTTTTGTGTCGGCGGGAGCTTTTACGGCTTTTTTATTATACGTTCCGCCAACCCAGCAGGTGCCAAGCCCGAGTTCAACTGCCTTTAAAAGAATTTTTTCGCCAAAATAGCCAACTTTTTCGTCAAGATTTTTTTCTTTTTTTCCTGAAAACACAATAAAATTATGAGCATTTTCAAATTTTCCATAGCGAGCTAAAAGACTGTCAAATACAGTTGTGTCATTGCAGACAAGGTCAATATGTAAGCCGCTTTCTTTTTTTTGCTCCAAAATAAAATCATTGAGTGTTGCAATAATTTGTGGCTCCAATTCTCTTTTTTGATATGATCGAATTGAGCGTCTGTTTTTTATTAATTCAGTATTCATAATGCCTCCGAAAAAAAATTGTAGAGGGAATATTGTACCATGTCAAGTTAAAAAATGCGTATACTTTTATACTTTTTTCACAATGCAGAAAATGCTTTATCAGGATTTCTTGTTTTTCTCAAAATCTAATTCTTTATGCTTGATTTTTTGGCTATTATTTTCTACTATGAAAAACACTTAAAAAATATTTTTTAACACTTTGTGGGAGCATTATGGAATTTACGCAAGAAAGCATTGATTCGCTCGTAGTAAACGAGATGGACATTTTAAAACGAATTGCTGAGGAATTAAATATTCGTGTACAACAAGTTGCATCTGTTGTATCGCTTGTGCAAGAAGGGTGTACAATCCCTTTTATTTCGCGATATCGAAAAGAGGCTCACGGCTCATTGGATGAGGTGCAAGTTCGTGATTGTGATCACAACTTTAAGTCTTACACGAATTTGGAAACACGGCGCCTCGAAATTGTAAAAGGCGTTTTTGCTCAAGGAAAACTTTCTGAGGATTTGTATAAAAATATTATGAAGGCAAGTACGATGACCGAGCTTGAGGATTTATGGGCTCCCTTCAAAAAGAAAAAGAAAACTCGCGGAATGCTTGCAATTGAGCGAGGGCTTGAACCACTTGCAGAAATTATGCTCGCCGAAGATGAGATGACGGTTGAAGCAAAGGCAAATGAATTTATTGTGCTTGAGGCTGAAACTGACGAGCTAAAAGTTCTTGACGCGAGTGCTGCCATTCAAGGAGCAATGGATATTCTTGCTGAGCGAGTCTCGTCAAATACTGACAATCGTGCAAAGGTGCGTGATTTTTATTTAAGCACTGGGCTGATTTTGGTAAAAGGGCTTGGTAGCGAAAATGACATGAAAACGTCAGTGTATCAAATGTATTGGGATTACAAAGAAGCCCTTAATCAAATTAAGCCACATCGTATTTTGGCAATTAATCGTGGCGAGCGTGAAGAAAAACTTGAGGTAACAATTGATGTGGACGTTGAGGGTGCGGTTGACATGCTTAAGCGATCGTATAGCATTTATAACAAATATCATGCTGATTCAGTGGAGGATGGCTTGGTTCGATTGCTTTCGCCTGCTGTTGTGCGTGAAATACGCGGGGACTTGCGTGATACAGCGGACGAGCACGGCATTGGTGTTTTTAGCGAAAACCTCAAAAATCTTTTAATGCAACAACCAATCAAGGGAACACGGATTCTTGGCGTTGACCCTGGTTTGCGAACGGGAACAAAATGTGCATCTCTTGATGAAACAGGAAAATATTTGGGATATTTTGTTATGTATCAACATAACGAGGCAGAAAGTGCGGCGGCTATCCGCAAGGCAATTTTGCAGCATAAAATCCAGCTTGTGGCAATTGGCAATGGAACGGGATCGCGTGAAGCACAAGAAATTGTGAGCAAGGTAATTAACGAACACTTTCCTGACGTTTTATATACTGTCGTTGATGAAGATGGGGCGTCTGTCTATTCTGCAAGTGATACGGCACGTGAAGAATTCCCTGATCTTGATTTAACCATTCGGGGAGCAATTTCAATTGGGCGTCGTTTGCAAGATCCTCTTGCGGAGTTGGTAAAAATTGATCCAAAATCAATTGGTGTCGGACTTTATCAGCATGATTTAAATCAAAAAAAGCTTTCAGAAATGCTTGATGAAGTGGTTGGATCTGTGGTAAATAACGTTGGTGTCAATATTAACACGGCATCTTTTTCACTTTTAAAATACGTTTCTGGCATTAATGGAACGCTTGCAAAAAAAATTGTTGCCTATCGTGATACAAATGGTAAAATTACAAGTCGTGATGATTTAAATAAAATTAGCGGCATGGGAGCAAAATCTTTTGAGCAGTGTGCAGGATTTTTGAAAATCCCTGAAAGTAGCAATCCTCTTGATAATACGTGGGTGCATCCTGAAAATTATGACGCGGCAACAGTGATTTACAAATTTGTTGCGGAGAAAAAAAATGTTTCTGCGGATGTAAAAAAGGAATTAAAGGATCAATATAAGCTTGGCGAGCAAACAATCAGCGATATAATAGAAGAAATTAAAAAGCCAAACCGAGATCCGCGCGATGGCTACCCAAAACCGATTATGCAAAAAGGCGTGGTAACCTTTGAAGACTTAAAAGAAGGCATGAAAGTTACGGGGAAAATAAAAAATGTTGTTGATTTTGGTGCTTTTGTGGATTTGGGCATTAAAGAAACGGCTCTTTTGCATATTTCCGAATTATCGGATACATACGTTGCTGATCCAATGGAAGTGTTGAAGGTTGGAGACATAAAAGAATGTCGAATTATTGGCCTTGACCTTGATCGTAGGCGAATTAGCCTTTCTCTTAAAAGCGATTCTGCGGCACGTTCAAGCAGCATGGGAGGCTCAACTGTCGCGACAAATGCGGACGGAACAGCAAAGAAGCGAGTAGTTGTGGCAAAAAAAGCAGGCGATACAGCAGGATCAGCATACGAGCGACCTTCTCGTCCCCAAAATGATCGCAATGACCGCGGCAACCGCAATTCCTATGGAAGCAAAGAAGATGACGGCATGACATACAACCCCTTTGCCGCCTTGTTGAACAAAAAAAAGTAAAAAAAATATACACCTAAAGATGGTGTTAGGAAAGTAAAAGGCTCAGCCAGCATAATGTGATTGAGCTTTTTTTATAGTATGAATTATTACATAAGATTTTGAAAAGAGCATACTATATGGTTTATAAAATATTAGGGTTCATCATAAAAATATAAAATTTAGGAGGTTTTTATGATTGTATCGGCATGCAGAGACGGTAAATCATCGTATGCATTTGTGATTCCCAAGAAGGAAAGAGATAAAAACTTTAAAAAAGATTGGCAAGATGTCATGCTATTGCTACCCGAAAAAGACAATGAAAGAAAGATAATTATCAAAATTACTCCAAGTTTTTGGAAGGACTGCCATAAAATAAAAGGTCGTGAGGTAAAAGCATGGCTTACTGAGAATAATTTTATTGACTGGCCAAGGAGAAAACCTTATAAATTTAATTTAGAACTTGTTAGTGATAATATATTTCGTTTATCTTTAATTTCATAGAATTTTATTAAATAATATGTACAGAAAATATAAATTTCCAAAACATAGAATGATTTTTTTTACAGAATCTTTTTTGGCTCTCATTGCGTTGTTAATTATTTTATGGTATTCTGCAGTAATAGTTTTTTGAATACGTGTTGCGTTAGGGATTGTAGTGGTATACTTTTTGTCTTGCGATAGCAAGATAAAAAGATACAATCGGAAAGCCCGACGGCGAAACGAAGTGAAGCCGTAACGCCCAAGAAAAAATAATTTTACGTAGTATATATCTTCTAATAGGAGGCAGTTATGACAGTTGGAGAAATTGTTTCGCTGATGAGAGGTGGCATTTTTCAAGTTTTATTATTGGCTTCGCCAATTTTACTTGCAGCGTTGATTGTGGGCTTGATTGTAGCAATTTTTCAAGCGGTTACCTCAATTCAAGAGCAAACGCTCACCTTTGTGCCAAAAATTTTTGCCATTTTGGGAATGCTTGCCTTGCTTGGGGGCTGGATGTTCACGGCAATGCGACAATACGCTATCAGTCTTTTTAGTGCAATTTCAACAATTACGCGATAATGCTCCAAACAATTGTTGAAAAGTCGCCTTATTTTTTTATAATCGCTGCTCGAAGTCTTGCGTTGATTATGACTTCTCCGCTTTTGTCGACGCAGGCTGTTCGGCGTGTGGTGCAAATTGCACTTGCAGGCTATATGGCATTTTTGCTTTTGCCCGTTGCCTACTCGGACGGCTGGAATATTACGCCTTTTGGTTTGCCGTATTTTTTCTTGCTTGTCGGCGAGGTTATGATTGGCGTCATTACGGGCTTTTATATTTCGCTTATTTTTGCCGCTTTTAGTTCGGCTGGGCAGTTTTTTACCTACCAAATGGGATTTGGGGCTTCTGAAGTGTACGATGCCTTGGCTCAGGTGGAAAATCCGCTTATGGGGCAGTATTTTAACCTCATTGCCATGCTGCTTTTTTTGCAGGTTAAGGGATTTCAGCGGCTTTTTTTAGGGGGAATTTTACGGAGTTTTCAGTCATTTAATGCCTTTGCGTTAATTGAAAGCCGTGAAACTTTTTTGAACTTTTTACTAGCTGGCCTAACCGAACTTTTTTTTGACGCCATGATGATTGCCCTGCCCATTATTGGCACGCTTTTTCTTATTTCACTGAGTATGGGTATGCTTTCAAAGGCAGCTCCGCAAATGAATCTTTTATCTGAAGGATTTCCTATCACTATTTTAACGGCTTTTTTCTTGCTGACGATTTTGATGCCGTCCCTTACTGATTTTTTTATTCGATCGTTTGAGATTGCTTTTATCAAACTTGAGCGTCTTTTTGCACAGGTTGCACTTACCAAATTATAGCTGTATAACACAGATTCATAAAAAAACACCCACGCTATGCAGGTGCTTGTGATTAATTCGCAAAAAATATTAAAATTTATAGCGGTATGTAAAGCTAAATCCTAAGGAATCAAAAAGAAGGAGTGCCCTTTCTCCTCGCTCGCTTGTAAAAATGTTATCGTCGGCATATTTTTTTGTAACTCTATCCGTTACGCCAAGATTATACTGTGTACGCAAGCCAAGAAAGTGCCTTTTTGCAATGACATATTCTACGCCAAGGGCAAATACTAAATCGGTAATAAAACCAGTATAGTATTCTTTTTTCAGCTCGGATGCGACCAGTTCACCGCTGTCATTAAAAACACTTCCTTCTCCAGAAAGAACAATGTTAAAGTTAGCGCCAAAACCAGCATAAATATTAAATTTTGCTATGGGAAGTTGTAATCGCAACATAACAGGAATCATTAATTCTCTAAATTCATACGGTATTTCTGTTGACAATTTATTAATGTTTACTTTCAAGGATGACGTTGAAATACCAAAGCCCAAGCCTGCTTCAATTCCTAAGTACGGAATAAACTCAAGTACGGCATTTACTGATGCAGTAGAAGTAATTCTTGCAGCCGTACCGTTTTTTACCTGCATACCACTATCGGCAAAATGTTTATTTGTTTCTTTAATATACGCACCGCGCATAAAGCTTGGTCCAAGGCCACCAGCGGTAATATCGAGCGAAATATCAATAGCGAATACGGTAAAACTCATGCACAGTACGACTATGGCTAAAGCAATTTTTTTTTCCATAAAAAGTCTCCATATTTTTTTTCCTAACCCACGGGTAAGGCGATATTCATTAGTTTACACAGAAAAAAAATGACAGTCAAGGCACTTGTGGCACTGCAAAATACAAAGGATTTTTATGTGCATACTATATGCTAGCATACTGTATGCACATAAAAAAAGCACCCACAGTATGCAGGTGCTTGTAATTAACTAATAAAAATTTATTAGAATTTGTAGCGGTATGTTAGGCTGAATGCTAATGCGTCAGCAAGAACAAGAGCCTTAGAAGGTTTTTCACCGTCTTCATATCCCCTTCTATCCATTAAGCCAAGGTTGTATTGTGCACGTAACCCTACAAAGTGTTTTTGTGCAATGGCATATTCTGCACCAAGGGCAAATACTAAGTCTACAACAAAACCAGCATACTCGTCTTTTTCCATTTTTTCTACTGTTACCTTGCCTTCTTCCATGTCAAAACCGGAGCTTTTCCCAGAAAGAACAATATTTAAGTTAGCACCAACACCAGCATAGATGTTAAAATTTGCTACAGGAAGTTGGAAACGCAACATAATAGGAATCATTAATTCCATAAATTCATAAATATTTTTTATCTCCTCGCCACCCATAGTAGATTTATAACCCGGCTTTGAAATACCAAAGCCTACGCCTGCTTCAAGCCCCAAATAGGGAATAAACTCAAGCACCGCATTTGCTGATACTGCAGGAGAAAATACCAGTGAAGCATTATTTTTTGTTGTTGCTCCAAATAGACTATTAGTTATTTCCGCTAATTTCAATTCTTCACCACGAATAAAGCTTGGTCCAAGTCCACCAGCGGTAACACCCACTGAAAAATCCATAGCAAATGTGCTAAAACTCATGCATAATAATGCTATGCCTAAAATTACACTTTTTTTCATAAAAAGCCTCCATGTTTTTTATTCCTAACTCAAAGTTAGAATATGTACTGGGCAGTTTACACGAAAAAAAAATGACAGTCAAGGCATTTGTGTCAAAAAAATTGCGTGGCGTGAGTTTGCAAAAAAAACTGTCTGCAAATCTTACTTGACTTTTATCTAAATTCAAAGTAGCTTTTTTAGATGATTATAGAAAAAAACAAAGTGGTTACCCTTGAGTATACCCTCACAGATGAAAAGAATGAAATACTTGATTCTTCAAAAGATTTAGGTGCACTAGACTATCTTCATGGCTATAAAAATATTATTTGCGGTCTTGAAAAAGCTTTAGAAGGCAAAAAAGTTGGCGACAGTTTCAAAGTTGAAATTGAGCCAGAGGACGGCTACGGCATGGTACAAGAAAACTTGATTGTAGATATTCCGCGTACTCAGTTTGATAGCGAAACAAAAATTGAGGTGGGAATGCAGTTTGAAGCACAAAACGATTCAGGCGTTCAAGTTGTAACGGTCGTTGATGTTAGCGATGATACGGTGAAAATTAATGCCAATCATCCACTTGCTGGCGAAAAGCTTTTTTTTGATGTTGAAGTTATTAATATCCGTGACGCAACCGAAAAAGAAATTGCCGACAGTGATATTGAAAATGATTTTTCATGCGGTTGCTCAGGTGGCTGTGGCGGCGAGGGCGAAGGTCATCACCACGGGCATAATCACGGTGAAGGTGGCTGCTGCGGTGGCGGGGAAGGAAAGTCTGGAAGTTGCGGTTGCAATGGTGGTTGCTGTAGTTAAATCACTCAGGGCTAAATTGCATATTCGTTATTTGTGCTTTTAGTTCAATGATTTTTTGATGAATGATTTTTATTGTCGTAATAAATTCTTCATCACTTTTACCACTGGGGTCATCAAGACCCCAATCTTCACGGTGCTTACAAGAAACAATCGGGCATTGTACGTTACACCCCATGGTAATAACAACATCGACGGAAGGAATATCGCTAATAAGCTTGCTTTTTTGCGTTGCTTCCATGTCAATGGAATACATCTTTTTCATCAATCGCACAGCATCTTGATTAATTTGTGCTTTAATTTCTGTTCCTGCCGAATAGCTTTCAAAACTCTCGCTAGCAAGGCTTTTTCCAAGGGCTTCGGCAATTTGGCTACGGCATGAGTTATGCACGCAAATAAAGGCAACTTTTGGCTTCATGCTCATAGTCCAGATTGTTCAATAAAATTTTTTGCATCAGCTACAGAAATCAACTTGCCAAAGACAACAACCTTACCGTCAATTACTAAGGCGGGCGTTTGCATTACGCCGTACTGTGCAATTTGCATATCGTCGCCAATATTCAAAACCTCATCACTCAGCCCAAGCTCTTTTACCGCACGTTTTACATTTTCAAAGGAATCGCTGCTTTTTTTACAGCAAGCACCCAAAACAATAAAGCGTGATTTTTTATCAGCTGAGTGACCTTTGTCGCTGGAGCAACAACACGGTTTTTTTGTCTCTGATTTTTTCTTTAAATTAAAAAAGTTCATTTAAACTCTCCTTTGTTATATCAATATATTTTGATGTGAATGTAGTATTAAAAACCCAAAATGTCAAGTGATTGTATAGCAAACCATACTTGCCACAAGCGTATTTTCACGGATTTTAATTTTTCTCGCGTATTTGACCAAAAAAAATATATGTGATATACTGAACGTTATGAGTGATAAAATTAGTGTTTATGAAATTGATCAAAAAATTGTCTACCCAAGTCAGGGTGTAGGAAAAATTATTGAAATTAAAGACCAAAAATTTTTGGATAAAATACTTAAATATTATGTAATTTACATTGAAGTATCTGACATGACAGTACTTATTCCCGTAGACAAAGTTGATGAATTTGGTATTCGCCCCATTGTTTCTGCACAAGAAGCAGAAAATGCATTAGAGCTAATTTCACAAGATTTTGAGCCAATTACCTCAGACTGGAAATTGCGCTACCAAACTAATTTTGATTTACTAAAAAAAGGAAGCGTTAGCGACATTGCAACAATTGTTCGCTCACTGTATCACCGTAGTAAGGTAAAAGATCTCCCCATCATGGAACGAAAACTATACGATTCTGCAAAAAAACTTTTAGAAGATGAAATCTCCTTTGCACTTAATAAACCTGTAAAAGAAATTATCACACTCATTCACTCAAAACTTGAACCACTCGGCGGAATCCCTGAGGCACGGCAAGGAATTCCCATTCCTTTGAAAGAGGATGACGATGATGACTTTGAAGAGACAGAAGACTTAATCATAGAAGATGAAGACGACGATGATTTGGATGATTAATGAAAACCGCAGCAATCATCACAGCCGCAGGGAATTCGACGCGGTTTAGCTTTACCCAAAAAAAAGAATATGCGTTTTTAGACAAAGATAAATCAACCGTTTTATCACATATTGTTGATAAATTTTTGGCAACCACACTATTTGATTGCATTGTCATCACAATTCCTGCAAACAGCACAGAGGAAGCAAAAAAGGCTCTACTATTTTCCCGCTTACTAAAAAGCGATGATTTTGACAAAAAAATCTTTCTTGTTGAAGGCAAGTCAACTCGCCAAGAATCGATTTTTGAGGGCTTAAAAAAACTTACCGTATTTCCACAAAAAATTGATTTTGTTTTTATTCACGATGGGGCTCGCCCGTGGATTGAAAAAACGCTGATTACCGCAATGTATGACTTAGTCAAAGAAAAAAAAGCCGTTGTGCCAATTATTCCCTCAACCGACACACAAAAAGAAATTGACAACGCCAGCGGAAAAATTGTCCGTCATTTGCCGCGAAATGCGGTTTTTAATGTGCAAACGCCGCAAAGTTTTGCTTTTGACGCACTTTTTGAAGCCTACACAAAAGCCCATAACTCAACAAAAACTCTCAGTAGCTATACCGACGATAGCGAAATTTGGGCTGACTTTATGGGCGATGTTTACACCATTACAGGCTGCACTAAAAACAAAAAAATTACATTTGAAGGCGACTTACAGTGATCCGCATTGGCTTAGGCTACGACTTGCACGCACTGGTAGAAAACCGAAAACTCATTATCGGCGGCATTGAAATCCCCTTTTCCAAAGGATGCCTTGCCCACTCAGACGGCGACGTTTTACTACACGCAATCATCGATGCCTTACTCGGCGCAAGTGCCTTAGGCGACATTGGCGAAATGTTCCCGCCTTCCAGTGATCAATGGAAAAATGCCGACTCCCGAACGCTTTTGCAGCTGACGTGGCAGCGTGTAAAAACTGACGGCTGGATAATTCAAAACATTGATTGCGTCGTTGTGCTAGAAGAGCCTAAGTTTTTGCCATTCAGAACAAAAATTCAAGAATGCATTGCCAAGATACTTGAAATTGACAAATCGTCTATTTTTGTAAAAGCAAAAACTCACGAAAAACTTGGCGACATTGGCAAGGGCAACGCCATCGAAGCCCACGCGGTCTGTCTTCTTTCAAAACCCTAGCCTTCTTTGGGCGTTACGGCTTCACATCGTTTCGCCGTCGGGCTTTCTGCGGTATCTTTTGAAAACAAAGCGTTTCCAAAAGTATACCGCTGCCAATCCCTAACGCAAAATAAATTCCTACTCTATTATAAATGATTCAGAATCAAATTGTGCCGTAAAATCCATACCATTGGGAATTCGTTGCCACGCAGGATCAACAGGATTCGTTGGCATATAAAGAATTACTTTAGAAAACTCACCATTTTTTTTATAAACGCTTACATACGGATGAACCTTATTGCTTGTACGCACAAGTTCAGATCGCTTGTCTTGAAAAGCAAACCAGCGAGCTGGAATATACAGCTGTGATTGCTCAACGGCACTGTTTTTTTGAAAAACAACCACAATGCCATCTCTGTTTCTGTATGCACGCATTACAGGGTAGCTTAATACCGTAAACTCAGATTCCTGCACAACGGCAAAAATACTCACTGAGCAACACAGTACTAGCATCAACATACTAATTTTTTTCATAGAATACTCCTTATTCAAAAATTCTATCCTTAGATTTTTTATACGCATTTGTGAATTACCCAACTCACAAATAAAGCCCTTTTTTAAATATTTCAAATTTGAAACACTTTCTATTTTATTATCGGACATGAGACGCATTTTCGACATAAATAATTTTTACTTTAGCGAAATTTTTATTTTTTAAAATTTTTTTTGAAAAATGGGCGAAAAAGCTTACTTTTATGCATTGAATTAAAATATTTCAGCACATAAATTTTCTTAATTGATATTAGTTTGTGATAGCTTTTCCTGCACAAAATTGATATAGAAAGGGTGATAAAGCAAGAGAATAGATTTAAGAATAACGGAGAAAAGGCGGGATTTTGTGGGATTTGACGGGATATATTGGGATTTATTTTGTAATTGAGTTGCACAGACGAAACAAGTTTCGTTATGAAACTCGTTTGCTAAATATTTGTGAAAGCTTTTTAATTTATGTTAGCAGTGAATACAGCTTTTTTTATTTTATACTAGCCTTAGTTTATCCATGAAAAGGGACGGGAGGTGAGGATAAAAAAGTTAATTAGTCTTTTAGGCTTGATTGTAATTTTAGTGGCAGCATTTTTGCTTGCACTTGTTACTGTTTTTGCCGTTCCAACTAAAATATTCATTTTGGTTGTTTCAGTAGTAATTTTTATTTGTGCTTTGTTGGTCAAATTATTTTGCCCGTCATTTACAAAGCATCACACTTGTGCAACAGGTGGCTAATTACTAGATAAAAATTGAGCTTGTCTTGTAACAAAGATGAGCTCTTTTTATTTTAGCCAATCATTTAAAGTTTTGGTAGGAATTGCTAATTGGAGAGCAAGATTGATTTCAATACACGCTCCTTTTGATTCTTGCCATAATTACTCGCAACATACTTTGTATGTACTCGTAATTTGCTAATTTTAGAAGCTTACTTCTAAAATTAGTCATTTATCTATGAAACTTGTTTCGTAGATAAATATGATCGACTACAGAGTAGCCTGCCTTGGTGAGTTCCTTGTTTGCCTGTGCAAAGTTTTCTTTGTAGTTGGGACTGTTTGATATTCCACCACTGATATAGAGTTTCATTCCAATAATTCTAAATCACCAAAAACAAAAAAGCCTACTAACACAGCTTATAACTGCACTAATAGGCTTGATTTTTCAGAAGAAATATTTAATATAAGAACCCTTCTTTTAATATAAAAGGATTATCTTTTACACTTTTTACCATCAATTTTTCTACTTCAGATTCTTGCATGTCTTCAGGAAATGAAAATAGTTTTTTAGATAAGTTTTGTTCATAAGTTAAGCCCCCATTCATAAAATAACCAATGTGACCAAATTCC
>JBOFSR010000102.1:0-3472 GCA_051651645.1 Treponemataceae bacterium
AATCGTGACACCACCGAAATACAATCATACGATGGCGAATACGGCGTTGCCTATCATTGCTCGTCATGTAACTTTTCTGAGAACGCTGATTTACGCAGTGCAAAGGGAATTAAACTTGGCTGGCGTGTCGATTGGCCAATGCGTTGGGCGTACGAGAAAAATATTTTTGAGCCCGCAGGAAAAGATCATCACAGTCAAGGTGGCTCGTTTGACACAGCTCGTCGTGTTTCGCAAGAAATCTACGACTGGCCAGCACCCGTAACGTTTCAGTACGATTTTATTGGCATTAAAGGCACCCCCGGTAAAATGTCTTCATCCAAAGGGAAGGTGGTTGATTTATACGACGTGCTTCGCGTTTATCAGCCTGAGGTTGCTCGCTATCTTTTTGCAGGCACTCGCCCTAACACGGAATTTGTTATCAGCTTTGATTTAGATGTTATAAAGATTTACGAAGATTACGACAAAACTGAACGGATTGCGTATGGCGTCGACAAGGCAAAAAATGACGATGTTTTTGCAAAAGAACGCAGGATTTATGAGCTTTCTCAAGTTGAGGTGATGAGCGAAATAATGCCGTATCAAATCCCGTTTCGGCATTTGTGCAACCTTTTGCAAATTAACTCAGGCGATATTGACGCCTTAGTCACGTCACTTGGGGATGTAAAAGTTGAACAGTTAGCGTGCTTCAAAAAGCGCTGTGAGTGTGCATGGTATTGGATAACTGAGTGTGCACCAGAGGATTTCCGCTTTTCACTACGGCTTGAAGAGGATGCCATTTCATTGTCTGAAAGTGATTTAACTGCAATCAAAAAGCTTTACACCGATGCCGTACTCAAAATGGATGATCTTGATGAAAAATCCTTTGGGCAAGCTCTGTATGCCGTTGCAGCTGATTGCAATCTTGAGCCAAAAGCTTTGTTTACAATCACTTACCAAGTATTGATAGGCAAAGATCAAGGGCCTCGTCTTGCAAACTTTATGAAAATTATTGGCAAAGAACGCCTTACAAAGATTTTACAAAAATATTGCTAGCCAAAACAGTTGCTACAAACTGCATGAGCAAGCAATATTTTCCTTTTAAGAAGCACACACCTCACATTCTTCCACTTCAAGGGCTTGCGATCGAACGTAATAAATCGATTTGATTCCGCATTCCCACGCTGCAATGTACAAGTCCAAAACTTGGCGTAATGAAAATTGATTAGTAATGTAAAGATTTATCGACTGTGCTTGATCAATGTGCGTTTGGCGAATTCCTGCGGCTTTAAGTGACCAATGCTGATCGATTGAGTGAGCATTTTTGTAAAGCCAAAAGTTTTCTACGCATAAATCTGGGGCAACACGCGGAACAATTGAGCCTTTTTTCTCCTCAAGAAAATATCGATTCATAATTGGATCAATTCCCGCACTCGTTCCTGCAATAATCGACGTTGAACTTGTTGGGGCTACGGCCATAAGATAGGCATTTCGCATACTCTGAGTGCAATCACTTTGTAGAGCGTGCCATTTTTTATCAGTATAGTTACGCTTTGTAAAATAATCGCCTGTTTGCCAATCAGATCCTGCAAAATAAGAGTAAGATCCTTTTTCCTTGCCAATTGCACAGCTTGCTTTTATGGCAAAATAATTGATGCGTTCAAAAAGATTATCAATATATGTCAAATGCTCGTCGCTCTCCCATTTTATGCCTTTTTTTGCCAGTAAATGATGATAACCGCTTGTGCCAAGGCCAATTGAGCGATAACGTTTATTAGTAATTTCAGCATATTGAAGGGGATAAAAATTAAGATCTATCACATTATCTAAGGCACGCACCACCGTTTCAATGATGAATTCCAATTCTTTGTCGTTGTCAGTGTTGATATTTCCCAAAACAAGCGAGGCTAAATTGCACACAACAAAATCTCCTGGCTTGGTAACTTCCACAAGGACAGTTTCTCCATCGGGATTTTCTTCGGTTGCCTCCGTTGTTACAACTTTGCGAACCGTCTTAATTGCACTCATATTTTGCATGATTTCTGTGCATAAATTTGAAGAATAAATAATTCCCTGATGAGGATTTGGGTTTGCCCGATTGACAATGTCGCGATTAAAAGCAAACGGCGTTCCCGTTTCGACGGCGGATTTCAAAATTAATCGCACTAAATCTTTGAGAGGAATTTCACGCTTTGAAATACGATTATCGGCAATGCATTCATTGTAGCGAGCCTCCCACTGCTCCCCATAAAAATCCTCGAGAGCGTAACCTTTTACGGTTAAAATTTCATGTGGGCACATTAAATACCACGTAGAATCAATATTATCGCGGACATTTTTCCAAAATAAATCAGGATAGCAAACAGCTGGAAAAACATCATGAGCCTTCATGCGGTCATCACCATTGTTTGTACGCAATTGCAAAAACTCAGGGATATCTTTGTGCCACACATCGAGGTAAACAGCGACCGATCCTTGACGAACGCCAAGCTGATCGACAGCTACCGCCGTGTCGTTAGCAAGTTTTATCCAGCGAATCACTCCGCCTGCAGCTCCTTGAAAGCCACGAATTGGAGAGCCAATCGCTCGCACTTTGCCAAAATAAAGTCCCATTCCGCCGCCAAACTTTGAAACTTGGGCAAAGTTATCAATTGAGCGATAAATTCCTTCAAGCGAATCAGGAACAGTGTCAATAAAACAGGACGAAAGTTGATGATACGGCTTGCGGGCATTTGAAAGCGTTGGCGTTGCAACCGTTACTTGCAGTTTGCTCAAAATGGTATAAATCCGCAAAACCCATGCAGTGCGATCTTTTTTTTCATTGAGGGCAAGGTGCATGGCAATGCCCATAAACATTTCTTGCGGTGTTTCAAGCGGAATATGCTTACGCGTGCGAATCACGTAGCGACGCAAAAGCAAATCCAAGCCACTATAATTAAACAAATTATTTCGAGTGTTATCGATGAGGGTTTCAAAATAATCGATTTCTGCCTTTGTATAATTTTGCCGAATGTACGCACCGTACAAACCTTGATCTTCTAAATACTGGATTTTATCATACAAGCAGGTAATGCCACGTTTTTTCATGTCGGCAGTTAACTGGAGTGAAAACTGAAACATTAAAAGCCGAGCCGCAATATTCTCCCATTTTGGTGATTCTTGCGTGGTCAACTCAACCGCAGATTTTATAAGAGCCGAAAGTTTTTCCGCTTCATTAAGATTTTCATTTGAAAGCGAAACAAATTTGTGAAAAAGCGTTTCAAACGAATAAACATCCGTATTATACTCATTTTGAATGGATTTTAGCACATCATCAATGCAAAAAGACGTAAATTGATCAGTGATATGAGAGCGACCAAAACGCATTTTTGCATGATTAACGCGATACAAAATAAAACTTTTGACCTCCGCATAGAAATTATGCTCAATCAGCGTTTTTTCAACAATATCCTGAATCGTTTCAACTTGGACGGTAATTCCTTTTTTGTGCATGCTT
>JBOFSR010000103.1:0-3550 GCA_051651645.1 Treponemataceae bacterium
AAGTTGATCGTATCTCACAAAGTTCAACCAATCGTAATAGCTTTTCTGCGTGGGGCAAAGTCTCGGTAAAACAAAAGAAGTTTATTGATGCGATCCTTAACTTTCAAGGTCATGTTATTGCAACAATGCGAAGCAAAACAGAATGGGTTGTCAGCGACAGTGGCAATGGCAAGTTTAGGCCTGAAAAATTAGGCTTAGCTCCCGAGCAAGGCAAAGGAATTGAGTATGAGTTTGATATGCTCCTTGAAATGAATCAAAACCATCAAGGTTTAATCACCAAAGATCGCACGGGCAAATTTCAAGACCACGTCATTGATAAGCCGAGTGAAGAGTTTGGAGAAAAGCTGTATCAATGGCTTACAGGAGATGAACCTATAAGCAAACTGCAATCAAAGAAAGAGAGCATCCCTTTTTCATCATCAGTGCCTATTAAAGAAAACCAAAAAACTACCGTCTTTGCACGAGAAAAAGCGAACGCCCTTATCAATCAAATTGGAGATGTGATGACACGCATTGAAAATGGAAAAGCTTTATTCACCGAAGAAGAGAAAGATCAGATACGATCACTCGTTGCGGGGGTGAACCTGAGTAAAGATGGGCTTAAGGAGCTCGAAGAGCTTGAAAAAGTGGTTAAAGGAGAGCTTGAATCACGCATACCAAAAACGGCGTGATAAAACGACATCAAGGGGTCGCCAGTATTTGGCGGCTCCTTTTTATTTATACAACAATTTTAAGGAGAATAAAAATGAATACGCCAACTATTATAACACGAAAAGATCATTACAAAGATTATGAGAAGTTACTGTTTTGTATCAAAGCATTAGGTAAAACTGATGATCCTTTATTTACAAGGTATCTTCATATTGAAAACTCTCGAGTAGGCAGTCGAGTAATTACAACGGATGGAAAAAGGCTTCATCTTTGCAAAACACACATGAAGCTTCCTCAAGGTAACTTTATTCCAATCCTCAATAATTACACCATTACCTTAGATTCTTCTGTAGATATTCCTTTTCCCTCATGGAAAAATATCATTCCTGAAAACCCTGATTACAAAGGGGTACTTAACTTAGAAGAACTTGGTGCAGATACTAGCATGAGCAAAGATGAGAAGTTTACTTCCGTTTATTGTCATTTGCTTTCAACCACAGGTTTTAACATAAATATCAAATATGTAAAGGATCTTCCAAAGATTAATTGGAATGTGTTTACCCAGAAGGGCAAAAATAACCTGATCATTCTTAAAAACAAAAAAGATGAAGAGTGTCAGCAAGTAATCTTTGTCCCTGTAAGAGCATCAGCTTAAGCTGATGCTTATGATTAAGGAGGTTTTTATGAACAAAGCACAACAATCAAAGGCACAAAAAGCACAGGACATACTGGAGAAGCTGGTTAAAGAAATTATTACAGGAGGCGTCATAGATTATGTAAGAAGTCGAGTTACACGATTTAATGACGGGCAAAATATTCCCTGTGATGAATGGTCGCTTTTAAATCGCTTGATAACATTCTTCAATAAAACAAGTGATGCTCGTGGAATCCAGCAATGGAAGGCTGTGGGGAGAACAATAAAAAAGAATGCTCGAGCCTTTCATATCTTTGTCCCCTTATTCAAAACTAAAAAAGATGAGGGGGATGCGACAGAGGAAAAAGTATTAAAAGGATTTAGGCTTTGTCCTGTGTTTCGTGTAGAAGATACGCAAGGAGAAAACTTAGTGTATCAAACACGCATGAAGGAATTAAATATTGAGGAGCTACCATTAATAGACGTTGCAAAAAAGCTTGGAATAAAGGTTGTTGCAAGTCTTTGTCGGCAAGCAGAAGGCAGTTTTTCACCATCAGAAAATACGATCAGGTTAAATTGTGCTGACAAACAAGTCTTTCTTCATGAGCTAAGCCATTCAATCGACTTTAAAATAAATGGACATGATAAAGATCACTATGACTATGCATTAGGAGAAGTTGTAGCAGAATTATCATCCGCATTTTTGGGTTCTCTTTATGGAGTAACAATAGATTTAGAAAACACAAAGGCATACATTCAAGCATGGGCAGGCAAAGAACATATTGCCTTCAAAGTTGTTGAAGCGGTAGGCCGTGTTGAAAAAATCTATCGCTACATAGAAGAGAATATAACAAAACCGAACAAGGAGAAAATTATGAAAAACCAGTCAAAACCACAAAGGGAAGTATCTAAAAGCACCATAAGTCCAGCTCTTCCTTTCAAAACAAAAGACTTTGAGAATCGCTCTCAAGTGTGGAGTCCCAAAATACAGAAATGGATTAAACGGGATGATAAGAGCGGGCTTTTTATCTCTGTGAAAACGGATGGTAAGCCTTATTCACGAGTGAAAAAAACACTTATCAAAAACTTGGCCGTTGCAAGGGATTTACCCCCTGCAGCATAATCAATTATTAAAGGTCACTTCCTAATGGGTGACCTTTTTATTTTTAAGGAGGAAAAATATGTTTTTCTTATTACCCATAATAGCGGGAATAACAACGGCAATGAGCAGTGCAACAGGAGTAGCCTTAGGCGTAACAGCAAGCGTTGGAATAGGAGCGACTATAAAAGGTGCTATTGATTATACTGACGCAAAGGATAGGTATGAATCTTCAAAAGAAGATTTTGCTCTCCAATATGAAAAAACAAAGAAAGCCGTTATTTTTACGCAAAAGAAACTTTTGTTGTTTGAAAAGTTAAAAATTAAAACACAGAATACCGTTATTCAAAATGCTATCAAGCACTTGTCTAAAAAAAGGTTTATTCGCCAATCTTTTAAATCTCGCATCAAGGCTCTTGAAAAAGAGTTTTTATCAGCACTCAAAGCTCAAGGCAATAATCGCCGTGAAACGCTTTTCCTTCATAAGGATAATGCACATGACAATTATTATCCTACAGCAGACGGAGGAGCTATTTTTGGCACGCTTCTTTTAAAAGGCCCTTTGACTTTGATGAGAAAAGGAAGCAGAGAATTAACAAAGGCGAGCATGTATGCCTCGTTAATGGATCAAGATAGTGAATACCTAAAAACTGATAAAAAGACTTGTAGGATTATTCAAAAGAGAATAACTGAAGGACGTAAAATCATTTCCACTCTTTGTGAAAAAATTGCGACGCTTGTACAAACGAGGCCTCGTGATATTGAATCTTTGCTTAATTTTAGCGAAACACTTTTTCGAATAACACAAACACACATATGTTCTATCGAAGGAAAACTTATCGATGAATCAGAATATTTATTTAGATCAACTATAAAGGAGCTTGCCATTGAATAACGATATCAAAAACCTACCACAAGGAATCAGCGACATATTGATTCCATCAATACCTTCTTTGACCTCTTGTATTACATCTTGTATACAATACGCTCAAAGTCAGCAAACCCAAAGAAGCCTTATAGAAGCAAAAAAAGATGAGGCTATTTCAATGATTACAGAAAAAAGAGACGTCATTATGCACTATCTTAATCAGCGGTTTGGAGAGAGAAAATATCTGTATGAAAAATATTTTGATCTTGTAGACAAAGCTCTCGAGTCAGGAAATGCA
>JBOFSR010000104.1:0-3379 GCA_051651645.1 Treponemataceae bacterium
TAAGTTCCCTCTAAACGAGTAATTTCACCACTTGCCTTATCTTTAATTGAAAAAGTAAAGCCCATATCAGGCATTAACGTTAAAAAATCATAATTATCTGACCATTTACCCACCAAGGGGCTTGGTTCAGCACAAGAAATAAACCCAAATCCAACTACAATACATACTAACAATATAACTTTTTTTACCATTTTTATTCCCCTTTATAATTAACAGTGCCTCGGAGTATATCAGAGCCTGCAGTTACAGCAATATCATAATAACCACCACCTGCGTCCCCGCCTTTAATTTCGATTTTATCGTACGATACCGATCCTCGGTACATACCACTAATAGAAACCGTTCCGTCCATTGTGCCATTTGAACTCATATTTGCACTTGTATTAGTATTTCCATTCAAAACCATAATAGGAGCGTTATTATAATTATTTTGAAAGTCGCTATAATTAGAATAATGCATAATAATACGAGCACCTAAGCCTGCAACAGCAGCGTTATAACTCAAAGAACCGCTAAGCTTTCCTGAAGCTGATTCGCTACCAAGTTTATCAAGACTTGCAGGCTTCCACATAAGTTTGAGTTTCTTTTGAGAAGAATTAATTGTCTTCTCCATTTCTTTATACAAGGCACGAGGGTTTAAGTATCCGTAATCAACTTTGACAGCAGTTTGTGAAGAAAACACACCCACTCCCATACTATTAAGAGAAAGCACTTTATAATAGTAATACACGCCACTTATAGTTGTTGAAGCATCGGTAAAGGTGCGTGTTGACAATGCACTGGTATTAAGCTTACGAAATCCACTGTTTGCAGATGTTGAGCGATACACATCATACGAGACAGCTCCTGCAACTGCATCCCAATCAAGTTTTAGCGGAAAAACGCCATTCGTGTTAGCATTTTCAATAGTCTTTGTAATAGTCAGCTGAGTAACTGGCAAGGGAGCAGTTTCAATTGCTGGAGAGGCAAGACTTTGATTAGATCCATCTTCAGTGATCATCATGTAAAAACCTTGAGAAATGCCACTATGTATTGCCTCGTAATTTGCTTCAGATACCTCTTGCACAGAAATGCCTATATCCGAATAACTACCATTAAACGAGGTGGAATACAAAATTTTATATCTATAAGAAGACGTATACCCAACAGGAGCGGTAAAGGTAATTCTTGTAAACGGTATTTCATTGTCTAAGTCTGCAACAGCCACAATATTTTGCGGATAACTTAACAGATATCCAACTGATTCATCATTACTTGATAAAATCTGATCAGATGTTAAAATATCAGAGGAGAACGGCCCCTTAACTTCTTCACCACTTTCAAGTTCTGTAATAGCCTGCACATAATACTTGTATTTTATATTTTGTTGTAACTTTAATTCCTCACTTGAATCTTCTGTTGAATCAACAAAAGACGGCGTTGATATTTTATCTCCAACTTTATCAAGCTGCGATGAAGTACTGCTATTGCGATACAAAATATAATTTTTTGCATTACTAAGCGGCGTCCATGACAAAGTGATTTTAGAATTAGACGTAGCCTTTGAAGCCGTAAGCCCTGACACTGCAGGAGGGGCTCCATTTTTCAAGGCAAACCCCATTGCATTGGGACTTAACTTAGTTACCGCACTAGACTTATTAATCGCCTTAATATAGTAATAAAACTCAGCTCCTTGATTTTCTTCTGCAATATGGTCGCTATATCGCCTTGATACCGTTGATGAAATAGGATTATTGCCAATTTCACTCGGATCTCTTGTTCGATAAATTTCATAACGAATAGCACCCTTTGTTTCTGTCCAGCTGACATCAATTCGGTCATAGCTTGCTCCTGTGCTAGCGGTTACACTAAGCGGTGGTGCAAAAAGATAGCCATACTCTGCATTAGAGAAAGGCCCCTCTGTGGCAAGAACTGCACTGTAAGCCGAAACTTTATAATAATAATGCTTTTTATACTCTGCACTTTGATAGTTCAACGAAGTAATATTTTCAACAATTGTATCATCTTGAAAAACAGTATTATACACTTGGCGTACTAATTCATACTCATCTTCAGTAGGCTCAGTAGAATTTGAAGCATTAGAAAACACCTCGGCACGGTACACATAATAAAAGTCAGCATATGGCACTTTTGACCATGTAAGTGTAATTCTGTCTATGCTTTCTGCCTTTGAAACAAAGACTTGACTTGGAGCTGTAAGTTCAATTGTGGCATTCGGATTTTTGCTAATTTCATCAAGTGTGCCATTAGGTAAATCACTTGCATCGATTTTACCTTGGAACATATCTGCACACGAGGCGAGTAAAAAAACGCTCGTTAACACAACAAAAAAAGAATATGGTAATCGTTTCATTATTGCCACTCCTGTGATTTCATTGCATCTTCAAAAGTTCTACCTGAAAATTCTAAAGGAGTATACGTCTTAATTGAAAAATTCTGTAATTTATCATTACGAATAATAGTAATGTTTCCTGCAGTACTTTCTGATACTCCCGATATAAAAATAAAAGAATCATTGTAAAGAGATTTAATTTCTGGTACGGTAGAATCAACACTTATTTTAAGGCTATTATTACTATAAGTTCCTGTTGAACCACTAGTTTTAATATTACATCGGTAATCATAGTTATTAAGCTCTTGAAAACTATCAGCATACCAGCCATCATTTGAGTATTTGCCGCCTTTATTTGTATACAATATATAACCATTCCTATCCATTTGTGTAAAGTATCCAACAGGAATACCCTCTATAGTACCAATTTTGCCAAAAATACGGAAAAAAGAGACCTTCTCCTCATAACGATTCCAAACTTTGACATAATCCTTAAATCCAAAAATAAATCTTGCTGTACTCCCGTTTTTTGGTGTACGAGAATAAAGCTTTCCCTTGCTATCGCCAATAGGTCTATCCCACCACGTAGTAGACTGAGCTTGATTTTGAGCCCACCAATTTTCACCAGTTGAACTTTTTTTCCCAATTTGAATACCCTCACCAATACCAAGTGTAGCAGCACGAACAAATTCTTCTGAAGTAATTTGCCTTGCTCCCCAGTTTTCTACACCTGCTTGTGAATACACACGCTTAGTAATTTCATCGCCTTCTTCATTGAGTTCTGCAAACTCTCGATAGGCTCGCACGCGGTAGTAATGTTTGTAATCACGCAATACTCTTAAAAATTTATGACTCTTGTCCCCATAGGGGTTTTCTTTTGTACCGTCATAACCATATGTTGTTATATCTTGATTAAAAGAGCTTGCAGTTTTTTCATTGTCGGCAAGCGGAATATCTGCAACAACAAGCCAATCGGCACTATTGTTAAGGTTTTTTGATTCGATCACATAGCCTGAAACCATGTAATTAATACCATCAGTGAGGAGG
>JBOFSR010000105.1:0-31292 GCA_051651645.1 Treponemataceae bacterium
CAGGAATAAACGATATTCCTAATTTCTTGGGCGGAGCACAATCAATTGCTAACGGAACAGGTATTGTTGGTACTACAGGTATGTATCAAGCAGGTTTTTTCCCAATCATGATGTTTGGTCTTTTGGGTGCAGCTTTAGCTTTTGTTAAAACAGCAAAAACTGAAAACAAGTCAAATATTAAATCAATCATGATTGCAGCAGGATTTGCAACGTTTTTAACAGGCGTAACTGAGCCTTTAGAGTTTGCTTTTATGTTTGTTGCTCCTGGATTATATTTAGTTCATGCAATTTTAACAGGAATTTCTTTGTTTATCGCAGCTACCATGCAGTGGATGGCAGGTTTTGGATTTTCAGCAGGTCTTATTGATATGCTGTTGTCTTCAAGAAATCCTTTAGCAGTTAAATGGTATATGCTTATTATTCAAGGTCTTGTGTTCTTTGCATTGTACTACTTTATTTTTACTGCTGTTATTAAGAAACTTAATTTAAAAACTCCAGGGCGAGAGGAGATTGAGGCTGGAGACGATTCTGTTGCTCCGAGCAAAGAGACTTCTCATGCTGAGCTCGCTGAAAAATTAATTCCACTTTTGGGTGGACTTGATAATATTGTTGTTGTTGATAACTGTATTACACGATTACGACTTGAAGTTAAGGATAATAGCGTAATTAACGAGGCTGATATTAAAAAGCTTGGTGTTGTTGGCGTTCTAAAGGGCGGAAAAAACAGTGCTCAAGTTATTATTGGTACCCATGTTGAGTTTGTGGCTAATGCGCTAAAACAATTAACAGGAAAATAATTTTCTGGATTGCTGAATATTTTTACAAACTGACAGTAATTTAGATAATACTTTATTAAATTTTTACTACAGGGAATTTCTAAAAACTTGAAACATAGTATTTAGAAATCCCTTTATTTTTAAGGAAGGGGTTAAAATTGAAAAATATTTTTGGAAATTTATTTAATAAGTCAAAGGCTGAAGGTTCACCTTCAGAGATAATTATGAAGGCTTGCATTGAAGGAAAAGCGGTTGAATTAAGTACCGTAAGCGACGAGGCTTTTGCTGCACAAATGATGGGCAAGGGAATTGGCATTGTGCCTAAAAAAGGTTTTTTGTATGCTCCTGTTACAGGTGAGGCTACTGCCGTGTTTGAAACAGGTCATGCTGTTGGTATTACAACAAAAGAGGGAGTTGAAATCCTTTTGCATATTGGCGTAAATACCGTTGAGCTTAAAGGTCGCGGCTTTGTGAAAAAAGTCTCCGAGGGACAACAGGTTTCTGCTGGCGATGTGCTTGTTGAGTTTGATATTGATGAAATTGTTAAAGCAGGCTATGATCCTGTAACGATGATGGTTATTTCAAATAGCGATGAATTCCCTAATACTGAAGTAATATCTTTGGGAGATGTCACCAAAGACGCAGACGTTTTATCAGTTAAGATAAAATAAAAGAGTTTCATTACAATTTAAAACGATAAATTAAAGGAATACCTAAACGATGATTTGTTTAGGTGTTTTTTTTGTTAGTCCTTAAGATTGATAATCAGTTCTTCAAGTTTAGCGACAGCTTCTTGTTCATCTTCGCCATCTGCATAAATGGTTAGCTCACAGCCTTTTTTGATGCCCAATGTCATAATCTTCATCAAAGATGTTGCTTTCACCTTTTTTCCTGTATTATTTTCAAGTTCAATTTCTGATTTAAATGTTTTTGCAAGTGTTACAAACTCATTTCCTGGACGTGCATGTAAACCTGTTTCATTTTGAATCGTAACTTTTTTTGAAACCATAAGATAACTCCTAATAATAAAATCATAATCACTGATTTTTTTGTAAAATTAATTTTGCCTATAATAATAAAGGTATATAAAAATTTGTCAAGCCATTAGAAAGATCTGTATAGCGATAAAGCAACTTTTGTAAAGATATTTTGCCCAATTTAAGTTCGGATTCTAAATCTTGCTTCAACAATGGTGATGGTTACATTAAATCTAGTTCAAGGAATATGGTTTTGTATGTTTCAAAGTGTTTTGATCGCACAAACTCATCAACTGCTTTTTCTGGCAGATTTTCTAACAATTGATCCATGTAGATAATAACATTTTTAAGCTCCCCATACAGATAGCTTGGAAAAAAAAGTGAAAATTGTTGGCGGACAAGCTTTGCACTATTGTTGATAGGATTTTTTTCTGATATTTCTTCGCGTAAGAAGGCAACAGCCGAATCATCAAGAACCTCCTCGATATCATCGATATTTTGATTTTGTATTCGAGTATTTTGCATAGCAAATGGCTGATTCGTTGTACCGCTACTAATTAGATTTCTTTTTTTATCCGTATTTTTCTGCTGAATATTGTTTTTAATAGAAGGATTTGGCCCTCTTTTAGAGGAATTTTTTGCAGAATAGCTAACATCAATTCCGTGTGGAATGTCTAAGTCCTCAAAGGCTTGAAAAAAATGCTGATGGTTAGGGGCTTTGCACGCTCTTCGTAATTTATGAAGCTCACTTCGTACATCCGCTATAGAAGTTTTTACTTTTTGAACGTCTAAGGGCTTTTCTTGCGAATGTATATTTTTTTTATTTTGATTGTATGTATCAAAATTAGCTGAACTCATTTTCTCGTATCTTACTCTTCTTTTGTTTTTAGAACTGATAAAAAGGCTGATTGTGGCAATTCAACATCCCCAACCATTTTCATTCGTTTTTTACCTTCTTTTTGTTTTTCAAGGAGTTTTCGCTTTCGAGAAATATCGCCACCATAACACTTTGCTAAAACGTCTTTTCGTAAAGCGTTAACTGTCTCTCGTGCAATGATTTGACTTCCGATTGCTCCTTGTATTGCAATCTTAAATTGTTGGCGAGTAATTTCCTCTTTGAGCTGCGAGCACACATGCCGAGCTCGGTCGTAGGCGTTGCCCTTAAAAGACAGCTGTGCCAACGCATCAACAGGTTTTCCGTTTATCATAATGTCAATTTTTACCAGTTCGGTATCTCGGTAGCCAATAATATCGTAATCAAAAGAAGCGTAGCCACGACTATAGCTTTTTAGGCGATCGTAAAAATCAAACAAAACTTCAGAAAGCGGCATTTCATAGGTGATTTCAACTCGTTTTTCATCAAGATATTGCATATTTGTTTGAATTCCGCGTTTTTCACTGCAAAGCGACATGATATTTCCCAAATACGTTGCAGGAGTGATAATCGCTGCTCTAATGTATGGCTCCCGTGCGGAGGAGATTTTTCCAAGATCAGGATAGTCAGCAGGATTGTCAATAAATTTTTCCTCGCCGTTGGAAAGGGTAATGCTATAGCGAACAGAAGGCGCGGTGAAAATAACGGACTGATTAAAGTCCCTCTCCAGTCGCTCTTGGACTACTTCCAAATGCAAAAGTCCCAAAAAGCCACAGCGAAATCCGTGTCCTAAGGCAAGCGATGCATCTTTTTCAAAAATTAGGCTTGCGTCATTGAGTTTGAGTTTATCCATGCTATCACGCAATTCTTCGTAATCGTTTGTGTCGATTGGATAAATTGAAGAAAAAACAACGGGTTTGACTTCTTTAAATCCTGCAAGTGCTTCTTGTGACGGATTATCGGCAAGGGTAACGGTGTCGCCAACGCGAACATCGCTGATTGTTTTTATTCCTGCTATAAAATAGCCAACTGCACCTGCCGTAATTTCTGGTTTTTCTTCGAGCTTTATGCGAAAAATGCCAACGCTTTCAACTTTGTAGTCAGTGTTAGTGTTCATAAAACGGATTGTTTGCCCAACTTTGATTGATCCTGCAAAGATTCGCACGTGAACAACAACGCCGCGGTACGGATCGTAATGGCAATCAAAAATGAGAGCCTTCGTTTTTCCGCTTGTGTCAATTTTTGGCGGCGGAATTTGGCGAACAATCGCCTCAAGCAATTCATCAATTCCAGTGCCTTGTTTGGCAGAAACCAAAACAGCACTTTCGCCATCCAAGCCTAAATCATGTTCAATTTGATGTTTTGCAGATTTTATATCCGCTGCAGGAAGGTCGATTTTATTAATTACAGGAACAATTTCAAGGTTTTGCTCCAAGGCTAAATACATGTTTGAAAGAGTTTGGGACTCAACTCCCTGTGCTGCATCCACAATTAACAACGCCCCCTCGCACGAAGCAATCGCTCGAGAAACCTCGTAGGAAAAGTCGACATGTCCTGGTGTATCAACAAAGTTTAACTCATACTCTTTGCCTTCTTTGCTCACATACGGAATAGTTACCGCTTGGCTTTTTATTGTAATGCCGCGCTCTCTTTCAATATCCATACTGTCAAGAATTTGATTTTGGAATTGACGCTTGTCAATAATTTGAGCTTTTTGAATTAAGCGGTCAGCCAAGGTTGATTTGCCATGATCAATGTGAGCAACAATACAAAAGTTGCGTATGTGAGATAAATCCATTGTACCAGTATAAAAGAAAAAAATACTCTTGTCTACTATGAGAAAATGTTTCCCACTATTCAACTCTCAACGCTAGACATATTGGGCTCATTTATCTATAATCGTGGAATGGATTTATCAACACTGTATGGGAATAGCGTTCCCGATTCAATTACAAAAAAAGCTGAAAAACGCTTTCAAAAATATGCAAAAAAGTTTCATTACAAGGCAGATTCTTTTCCTCAATTAAAATCGTATAGTTTGGGGTCAGGTTTTACTGATTTTGGTATAAAAACAGTACTGGATGACAAATTTAATCCAGAGCTTGCACAAGATATCTCAACTGATAAAACGATTATGCTGGGAACAATTCGTATGGGCTTTGGCCATTGTCGTATCGCAATCGCTTTGGCATCTGCAGCAAAGGCTCTTGGCTACACGCCGTATTGGATGGATTTGCTTTCTTTTCCCGATACAGCAGGAAGTCAGGCGATTAAGCATGTCGAAAAGTTTTATAATATTGGATCACGTCTTTCACAAAAATCTAAGCTTTTTAATAAATATATTTGGGATTATTTTACCTCCGATGCAGGGAGAAGGCTTACTTTCACTGTGCAAGAGCGATCCCTTGCGCGTATTTACGCACCGCTTTTTACAACTATTCAAAAAGAGATTCCTTTTTTGTCAACGCATCCTTGGGTTGGCCACGGAGCTATTTCTGCAGGAATGAAGCGTGTAATCACTGTTGTACCAGATAATTATCCGCTTGCCTTTCATGTAGTGCCAGGGAGTATTCATGCGGTACAGTCGCCTTCTGCGTATATGGGTTATCGGGCGTTTTTGTCAATGGGCACAACGATGAAGCTCGATCATTGTTTGCCGCAGGATGCAATTTTTGAGTGTGGTCATTATATTGATCATGAAATTGTTTCAAATATAGAAAAGGATTGTCAAAATCGGCTAAAGCGAATAAAAGATAAAGAAAATCGGCGTTTTTTGTTGACAATGGGCGGAGCAGGGGCTCAAGTTCAGCGATTTGCAGATATTTTGCAAACTACAAAGGACGCGATTAATGATCAAAAAGTTTCGTATTTTATTAATATGGGTGATCACAAAGGGCGCTGGAAGGATTTACAAAGGATTCTTGAGCAACGCCAAATTACCTATCAATTGCACACTGATTGGAATGCAACGCGGCAATTTATTGAAGAGCATGAAAATAAAAAGGTTTCAGGAATTCATATTTTTTTGCACGATAATTTTTATGCCGCTGTGTATACAACAAATCTTTTAATGCGAATTAGCGACGTGATGATCACAAAGCCAAGCGAGCTGTCATTTTATCCTATTCCCAAGCTGTTTATTCAGCGTGTGGGAAAGCATGAGGCATGGGGAGCCATTCGTGGCTCTGAAATCGGCGATGGCACTATTGAAACGGCAACTGCTACAGGATTGTATCGCTCTCTGAATCTTTTAATCCATGAAAATGATTTACTTGAAATGTATTGTAAACACATTGTTCAAAATAAAGCCTCAGGTATTTATGATGGAGCATACAACGCCGTTAAAAAAGCCCTCAATATTTAGTCTACATGAGGCACTTTTTTTCGTGCAGTTTTGCTTACAAAATATAATTTCAGCCGTACAAATAAATTAATTTACTTGCTCAAAAAAGATTATTAAAGGAGAAATATTTTGGTCAATGACAATGTTGTTTCGAATAGTTGCTCCTTCAATACTTTCAAGGCGAATACCAAACTGCTCAATTTTATATAAAAAATGAACAGGTTTATTTGCATTATCAAACTCAAATGTAATTACGCCCTCATAATTATTTGCAAGCCTATCTTGTAAAAAAAGCTTAAAATCAATTTTACCTTTGCCGAGTGCAGTTTCTGGAATGAGCGATGGAATTAAGGATGAATAGCCTTCCCATGTGAATGTCTTATCTGCAAAAAATTGTAAATCCCCGTAATTATTGCTAATAAAATAATTTCCTGCGTTTAAAATGCGAGAGTACAGTTGGTTTCGTCGTGTTTTTTCATCAGCAATTACCTTGTCAAGCGGAATACTTGGATTAACAAAAGTAAATGCCGTGGGCATTCCTTTTTCATCAACGTACTGAACAGAAATAGTTTTCTCGTCACGTACCATTATTGTAAGTGGCGTCCCTGTCAGTGTATATGTGTCTTTTTGCGTTTCGGTAAAACCTTCGTAGGGGTAGGAAAGAACCATTTCTTTTGTTATGAGTTTGATCGTTTTACTTGTAATTCCTGTGTCAAAGGAGTAATTCTTTTTGAAATCATCTAAGTCAATGCGGTTATTGGTAATCATAGATTGATAAAAATCTGGTATCCATTGCTTGTCCATAATACTTAGAATTTCATTTTCTTGAAAGTTAGTTTCATCAGATGTAACACTTTGTTTTGTCTGATCAAAAAGTTCTAAATTATAGGAAAAACACCAACCCATCGTTCCATCGCTTGTTAAAATACGAAGCCATTGCCCATCAAAACTCTTGCTGCCTGAGGTGATTGTCTCATCTTTTCCTTTTTGAATAATTTTGACTATTTCATTTTTTCTCAAGCGATAAATTTGGCGTGAGGTGTTAACGTCCTCAAAGCGAACAGGCAAGCCGTCAAGTTTCACTTTTGCATAAATGTGGCGATATTCTTCCATTAAAGCGTATATTTCTCGTAATTTTCTCTTTGAGGATGGCTCAGAGATTTGCCATTGTGGAATTTCAAACTTTTCTTTATCTTTTTCCGTTGCAACCACATAGACTTTATTGATATTTGATTTAATATATACTTGAACAAGATCGCCATCGTAAATATTTTTTTCAGGAATTGACCAAAAAACTATACTGTATCCAAGGTTTCTTGAACACGATGTTGCTAATATTGTAACTAAAAATATAAAAAAAAGCTTTTTCATACTGATAAACTTAACACATTGTTTTAACTCAATCAATAGGATAGTTTCTCCTTAGTAGTTTTCTTAAGGAAGTAAAAATGTTTTTTAGCAAGTAGTCATGCACAAGTCTTGCAACGCATAATTTTTTTTTATATAATGGCGTCATGATTTCTCCAACACTTTCAATATTGGCAGCTTTTGTGTGCTATCTTGCAATGATGGTTATCGTCGGTTGGCGATATGCAAAAAAAAATGAGACCTCTCACGATTTTTTTCTTGGGGGCAGAAAAACTGGCCCATGGATGACCGCTTTAAGTGCCGAAGCCTCCGATATGTCAGCGTGGCTTTTAATGGGCTTACCTGGTGTTGCCTACGCAAGTGGTGTCAAGGGAGCTTTTTGGGTCGCGGTCGGACTTTTGCTTGGCACGTATTTAAACTGGTTTTTTGTGGCAAAACGCCTTCGCAAATATTCAATTCATGCCTCCGATGCAATCACCATTCCTGAGTTCTTTAATAATCGATTTAACGACCAAAAGAAAATTATTGGTTTGATTGCAACAATTTTTATTTTAGTTTTTTTTACCGTGTATGCCGCCTCAGGATTTGTTGCCTGTGCAAAGGTTTTTAACTCGGTATACGGAATTTCCTATTTTTATGCCCTGCTTCTTGGGGTAATTGTAATTCTTGCTTACACATTGCTTGGTGGATATTTAGCTGTTGTTGCAACTGATTTTATTCAAGGTTCTATAATGTTTGTTGCTCTGCTTTTGACCTTTGTTGGAATGATAGTTTCATTTGGTGGCATTGGTGAAGTTGTGCTAAAAATCAGTGAGTTTGGCAATCATTTTATAAATCCTTTTGGAACGCAAGGAGAATCCTCCTCGGTGCTTAGCTTGATTGGCGATTTTGCCTGGGGGCTGGGATATTTTGGCATGCCTCATATTTTAATTCGTTTTATGGGGCTGCGCTCAAATTCTGAAGTGAAGATATCACGGCGGATAGCAACAGTTTGGGTGACAATCGCTCTTTTTGCAGCCGTTTTTGTTGGCGTAATTGGCAAAGCGTATTTACTGCCTGTTGAATTAAGCTCAGGCGAAACAGACACAGTTTTTATTCTTTCGATTATTAAAATGTTTCCTTCCTTTATAGCAGGAATTTTCCTTTGCGGAATTATGGCAGCTGCAATGAGTACTGCAGATTCCCAGCTCTTGGTTGCTTCTTCAGCTTTTTCTCGTGATGTTTATCGTGGCTTTATTCGTAAAAATGCAACAGAAAAAGAAACGTTGTTCATCAGTCGATTAACCGTTGTTCTTGTTGCTCTTGTTGCCTTTGTCATTGCATTAAATCCCAATAGCTCCATATTTAGCTTAGTTAGTTTTGCTTGGGGAGGATTTGGATCGACCTTTGCACCAATTATCTTGCTTTCACTTTTTTGGCGAAAAACTACACGAAATGGGGCGGTTTCAGGAATGCTTTGTGGGGGAATTATTGCTGTTTTGTGGTTTAATCTTTCAGGCGGAATTTTTGACGTCTATGAAATTTTACCAGGATTTCTTTCAGGGGTGCTGGTGACAATTCTTGTTAGCCTTGTTGATACTAAAAAAGATGAGAAGGTTTTTGCTGAATTTGATGTATTTCAAACAATAGATGACTGAGTTAGACAAAAGAGTTATATGAAAAATTTATTAGTTTTAATTAGTGTTGTGAGTCTTTTTTTTGCTTGTGATACAGGAACAACAGCTACAACGGATTTTGAAGGCGTTTGGATTGGTGATGGGTATGTTTTTACTTTTTCATCAGCAACAGTATCAATACAAGAGAGAACTGCTGGTAGTACTGCAGATCATTTTACCTATAGTGTTAGCGGTAGCAATATTTTTTTATCGCCGCAACAAAGCGGTTCTATGATAGAAGGAACTTATAATTTTTCTAATAATAATGAGACTTTGGAACTTACCTTGGCTGGCTATAATGGTGGCCACAAGATGTTTTTGTCAAAAGCTTAAAATTACTCAGCGTTGAAATCAATGAGTGTTCGTACAGGGATTGGGCTTAAAATTTCATCGTAATGTAAAAAAGGTAATCCCACAACACCAAAAAACTCCACAGCTGAAGCTCCGCCTTGCTCAAGGACTGTTTTTGCTGCATGGAGTGTTCCTCCTGTTGCAATTAAATCATCAACCACCAGTATTTTTTGCCCTTTTTGAATATCGGCTTTGTGAACTTCAATCTCAGCATGACCATACTCAAGGGCGTATTTACAGGCATAAGTGTCGCCTGGCAATTTACCTTTTTTGCGAATAAGAATGAGTGGAATGCCTAATCGCTCGGCAAATGGAGCTGCAAAAACAAAACCACGTGATTCTACTGCTGCAACAGCATCAATTTCTCTGTCTTTGTATATTTCAACCATGCGATCTATGCATTCCTTAAAAGCTTGTGGATGCACAAGAATACCCGTGATGTCATAAAACAAAATTCCCTGTTTCGGAAAATTAGGAATTTTTCTAATAACTGAATCAAGATTAACTGAATTACTCATTTTCTTAGTGTATTTTTTTTTATAAAGTATGTCAACGGTGGAGCAATACTAAAAAATATGGCATATTAAGGAGCGTTTGTCAGTTTTTTATCACTTCTAAAGTGAAAATTGCTTGGATTTTGATGAGCAATAGCGATTTTTAATTCATCATCAAGTGGTGAGTTTTTGAAGTTATTCCAGTATTCTGTAGCTGATTTAATTTTTGATAACGATAATGGCCAATCCGTTCCAAACATAATTTTTGTTCGAATAATGTCTTGTTTTGCAGGCGTTTGTGCCTCTATGATTTTTAGAAGGTTTGCCCAGTAGTTTTTGTCTGTGCCATTGAAAGAGGTGTCTGTATAGACATTGGGATATCGAGCAATCAACTCAAGAATTTTATCCTGCCATACATTTTGTTGAAATAAGGGAATGTTTCGTGTGTACTGTTTTCCAAAATGGGCAAAATTGAGGTAAAGGGTAGGATGTTTTTCTAGGACGACTGTCCAGCGCTCTGGCGAGGTAAAAAGCTGTGCTGTGTCAAAATCAACAAGTCTAAATCCTTGATTATCGCAATGCGTGGTGATTGGAATTGTTTTTTTTTCGCAAAATGAATAAATTAAATCCATTTTTTCTTGTTCTTTTTTGTTCATTGGGTAGGGGTCGCAATTCATTGGTGGGTAGAGTTTTATTCCTGCAAATGAATTTTTATAATTATTTTTCTTGAATCTTTTTTTTGATTTTTCCCACGTGGTAATTTGTGCCGATGCTTGTGCAGACCATGATGAAAAATATGTATCTAAAAATTGCTCAATGTCTTTAATTTTCCAAAATGTAGGATTTATTCCTAAAAAGGGGCGAAAAATGAGTTTGCTTTGTGGATTTGACTGAGTAAAGCTATGAAAACTTTGAAGCATTTCATCGGCTTGCATCGCAACACTGTGAACGGGGACAATATTGTAGTAGCTGCTATCATGAATTTTAGGGTAATTAAAATCCATGATAAGTGGAGAAAGTACCAGCTTGTCAAATTGTTGTCCTGCAAGTTCAATGCCAGCACTGGTAATAATTGCATCATGTGGGTGCTTTTCAAAAAATCCTGTTAAATCTTTGTTTAGCAGTGAAATATTTTCGATAAGTGGTTGTTCTAGCAAGCTGATAAGGGAGATTGTTTGAGAGAAATTTGATAATAAATCTTTGTAAATGTAATCAGAGGCCGAGAATGCTGCAATGGATTCAGAAAATTTGTTTTTTTCTACAAAAGAAAGATATGCAGATAGGCATATATTCTTGAGCGTTAGAAAATGCATGTGTGAGTCAAAAATATATTTTTCTTGTTTTTGGATAAAAGGAAGGTTCATCGTGATAGTTTATAGACTTTTTTTTAATTTATCAATGCTTATATTTACAATATTACTTGACGTGTTTTTGTTTTGGTGATATAATGATTGTCAATCTTTGTAGGTTATAGGAGCTATGTGATGAAAAAATTAATACTAATACTAATATTATTAGTAAGTGTTCTTCTCATTATGAGTTGTAAAGATTCAACTTCAGCAAATTTAGACTTTAAGGTGACTGTTGTTCAAGGTGAGGGCGGCAGTATTTATTTGCCAGGACAGGTTGAAAAATCTTTGTTCCGTGCAGGGGACACGGTAGCCCTTGATATTCGCCCCAATGAGGGATATTCTTTATCAAGCTTGACTTATACGCTTGGAGCAAGACCGTTGCCTGTCAAAAGTAATCAATTTTTTATGCCTTCAGGGGATGTAACCGTGCAGGCTGTTTTTGTCTCAAAGTATGACTTTACTATAAAGTTAAGTCATGAGGTTGTCTCTTTGATAGATGATTTTGTAGTGGAAGCGGAAATTATTGGTGGTGCAGAAAGAAGTGTCGAAGATGAAGTAAAGCTTGACTGGAATACATATGATACAAGTGTAGCAATAGTGGATGGTTCTGGAAGGTTGAAGGCCATATCTCCAGGAGAGACAGTCCTTCAGGCACGAGATCCTGTTACAGGTAAGTATGCAGAAGCTCTTGTTGTTGTTATTGACAATATCTTTATCGTTAGTGGCGATACGATAACTAAAATAAAACCAGGAGCTAAAGTTCCAGAAAATTTAGTAATCCCTGAGTATATATCTAGTGTTGAGATTAAGGAAATTGGTTCATTTGCTTTTAAAGGTGCTCCTGTAAAAAGTGTAAAGCTGCCTTCAACTCTTGTAAAGATAGGTGATGGTGCCTTTAAAGATGTTAATTTAAAGGAAATAGAAATCCCAGAGAGCGTAACAAGCATAGGTAAAGATGTTTTTGCAAAAGGCTTGGAACTTATTAAGTTTAAGGGTAGTGTTCCACCTGTTTTGGGAAGTGAAAAAACACTTGGGGAAGTAAGTACTAGTACCATAGATATGGCCGATATGATACCAGAAATAATAGTATCAAATAGCTATTCAGATGTGTATCGCAGGCAGTGGGGAGATTACTATCATTATAATATACGAAGTGAAAATGAGAGTTTTGTTCGAGTTAGTGAGCAATATATAAGCACAAGCCGAGTAAGTGCTGTAGAAGGTGAAGTAGTACAAATAAACATTGCAGTCCCCGATGGTAAGCAGTATAAGCTTGGAGATGTTGATGTGGTATTTATGGATAAAGCGGGAAATCTTTCAGTTTCACAAGATGCCCTTGGTGTTATGAACTTTGTTATGAGAGACTCCCGAGTGCGTGTAAGTGTAAGTTTGACAGATCAGGTAGGTAATTTTAAGTTTACGGATCGTTCTTTGTCAAATGGCTTTGTTGTTCCCAGTTTAGATGTTAACGGACGGTACTATAAGGTTAATGCTGTAGGAATCTCTGGCGGATATAGAATTAAGGAAGTGAGGGCCTCAAGAGCGGGATTTTTAGAAGGAAGTTATGAGCCAAAAGATCCTCGTGATGTAAAAATATTTGATGAAGTTAAATCCAATATGGAGTATCAGCTCCGTTGGGATGGAGTGATTGATGAGATTATTATAGATGTAGAGTGGATCGAGCAAAAATATACTATAACACTGGCAACTGATGGAGGAGAGTATACAGATTCAAGTAGAACTGTAGAGGCAATATATGGTGACTTATTGCCAGGAGATAGAAAAGGATCTGCCCCTGCAGTACCAAAGAAAGCCGGATATAATTTTGCAGGATATTACTTACTACAACCAAATGGAGGCATAACTCAGTATTATAATGAGCAGATGAGGCCTGTTGAGAAGTGGCTTATAGCAAGAAATGAAACTATTACTGCTCGCTGGACGCCAAAGACGTATACGGTAACATTAAAGGCAACAGAAGATCTTGTAATAAAAGGTGAAAATGAGAAAAATCGCGATATTCTAGTGACATATGGACAGTTTTTACCAAATACTGTTTTAGCCCCTGTTGGTCAGGAAGGGTATAAATTTGAAGGGTATGTTGATGATAAGGGCTTGTTTTATTATGGTGGCGGATCTTCTGTAGGATCTACAATGATACCTCGTTTAGTGTGGGATAAGATAGAAAATACATCGTTGACACCGCGCTGGAGTATGACATCGACAGTAATAACATTACATCCATCATATCCTGAAGTACCTGATGAGTTGGTAGCAAGTAATACACGAAGTAGTAAGCCGTGGCTAATAACTCGCTCTTCTCGAGTAAGTAATACTTCTTCACGATATGGACATCCTTTGCCTGTACAAGTAATTTCGAATATGCCAAGTATGACTCATTTTAAGTTTCTAGGTTATTATTCTGGACTTTATGGAACAGGGGATAAGTATTATGATGAAAACTTTGCTCCCGTGAAAAATTGGGATATCTTAGAGCCAGAAGTAGAACTTTATGCTCATTGGACGTTTGACGGAAAGAAGTTTGCAGGAATCTCTGCACGAGGGCGATCGAAGGTGGCCTTTGATAGTGGCATTTATGGTGTTGGCGATATGGCTGGAGAAACTACTTTTATTTATGGTGATGAGTTTGATATAGTTGGTGAGGTAAGTGTTTACTTTGAGCCTTTGTATGTCTTAAAAGATGAGAGTAAGAAAAACGATAGAAGTTATATATCAAACCATGAAAATTTTAGTCGTGAGTATCCGCGTTTACAGGTGCGAGGTGGTGTTAGTATTAAAGATGGTGCTTCCTTAAAGTCTTGTGGCGTATCGCTGGTACGGCAGATAGCGGACTTCCCTTTGTTGTATAATGATCCCCAGTTGTCTTTAAGTTATGATGATAGTACGGTAAAAATGCTTACATCGGTAGCAAATGGACAGACGTTATTGTCATCGGATAAACCTAGATTGGATAATTTTAGATTGGTTGGTTTTTATGATCAGCGGTATGGACGGGGAGAGAATTTATATGAGAGCTGGACAGGATATGAAGAAGGAAGCCTTGCCTCGATTGTTGATACGTATGGGCATTGGAGATATAACGGACCAAATATGTTAGAAGAATCGCATTTTACGGGTAATACGTTACGTTCTGGATTGTATGCGTTGACCTTAGATTTGAATATAGAGGGAAATAAGGATTTGCAAATAGAGAATGGCGTTCATATATATTTTGAGCCAAACTATACCGAGACAGAGATGAAAATGCCTTTGTTGGGGATTAGAGGTATAGGTGCTTTGAATGCGACAATGACAGGACATGGAGGTGGATTATTTAATATAGAAGGAAATTATCCTGACGATGTTATAGAGTCAGGGTTTTCAGGACGTAGCTCAGGAGAGAGTTTATTCCTCGGTGTGGGAGAAAATGGTTTTGTCTCTGTTAAGAATCTTGCGAGTAACTTAAAACCAGAGGTAGAGTTTTTTGATCTTAGAGGATTTTCTTCGGATAAGGCTGGATCAAATGAAAAGGAAACGATAGAAGTTACGAAGTTTAAGAATACAGGGGTTGTAAGTTTGTATGGTACTTGGACTACTAGTTCTAGTGTAATAGATATTTCACGAGTAAGTAATTCAAGTCGTTTATTAGATGCATCAAATAGTCGCTATGTGGTGAGAGGGACAGTAGGTTTTAATACACCTACAACAGCCTCTTTAAGTGGGTTATCGGTTCCTGCAGGTAAAAAGGTCTATATATATTTTGAGCCAGCTTCTAATGCTGTATTGAATGTAACTGGTGCAAATGGTAGTAATGCTACAATAGGTGGTGCTGGAGGTGGAGGCGGTGCTGGTATTAAAGTGCTGGATGGTAGTTCTTTAGTGTTATTGGGTTCAGGAAAACTTGTTGCTACAGGTGGAGCAGGAGGTGCTGCTGCTAATGGTGCTACTCCAAGCAAGCCTACTGCTTCCTACAGTGTTGGAGGGTTGGCTGGCGGTGGAGGTGCTGGCGGTGGAGGTGCTGCTATTGGCGGTGGAGGTGCTGGCGGTGGAAATGGTGGAAAGGGTGGAAAAGATAGTGAAACTCACAAAAATACAGTTGTCGTAAAGGGAGAGCGTGGAGCTGATGGAAAATCAGTTGTGAAATCTGGAGATATCTTTGTATATGGTTTTATAACCTTGCAACTCAAAGAAGGTTCAGGCCGATTGTCTGGTGATGGTGCAAGAGGTGGATATTTCTATAAGTCGGATAAGGCTTCGACAGGAAGTAAAGAAGGTGCAGGTGGTAGTGGAGGGGGAGGTGCTTCAGGAGCAGGATCCTTAATTGGTAGTGGAGGAGGAGGAGGAGGAGGAGGAGGAGGAGCATCGTCTGCTACTTTTTGGGGGGGGTCTGATCTTAGAATTGAAGGATGTGAAACATCAGGAGAAAATGGTAAAAACGGTTCCTCTGATGGGAATGGAGGCAGTGCTGGTGTCTCTGGCATTGGATTATGTACAGAAGGATTAGGGTCTCGCAATAGACACAAATCTCAGTATCCAAGCAAGTATGCTGATCCACAATCTGGTGGAAAACCAAGCGAGTTTCCTGTCACTAATGGTACTTTATATTGGAGAGCAAAAACTGCAATGCCTTCTTTGGGAGGTAGCAACCAAGGGCTTCCTGGTCGACCTATGAATACAGCTTCATAAGCTTAATAAAAAAGATGATTCGGTTGAATCATCTTTTTTTGTAGAAATAGGTATTCTGTTTTGCTTGCTAAATTTTGATTGTCCTGTACTCAAACTTACGTGATAAAGCAAGAGAATAGATTTAAGAATGACGGAGAAAAGGTGGGGTTTGACGGGATATATTGGGATTTATTTTGTAATTGAGTTTCGTTATGAAACTCGTTTGCTGAATATTTGTGAAAGTTCTTTAATTTATGTTAGTAGTGAATACTGATTTTTTATTTGCTGATAAATGGTAAGGTCGTGCGTCTCGTAGACGTGCGTCATTGATACCTATAAGCGTACTCTTCAGCTGAGCATAATGTTATAGGCTTCACATAAACCTTACATCTTGAGCAATCAAACTCGTCTTGACTTACTGCAGGCTAAAAAAGCATGCAGTGTCACCAAGGAAAATATTATCAAACAGAGGGAAACTTATGACGTGCGGGTTACAAAAACATCGTGTTAGGCATAGAAGCTCCAATCTCGTATTATGGAGGCAAGCAACAGCTAGCGCTAAAAATCTTAAGTCTTATCCTTGAGCATAAGACTTATATCGAACTCTTTGTTGGCGGCGTGGCAATTTTCTTTGCAAAACAGCCCTCTCTTTGTGAAGTTATCAATGACACGAATTGTGAGTTGATTAATTTTTATGAAGTGCTGAAAACCGACTTTGATGCTTTAAGAAAGCTCGATGAGCTTTCTTTGTATAGTCGAAAATAGGATGATGAAGTAGCGGTTTTATTCAAAAACCCTCAAATGTTTGACAGTGTTAAAAGAGCGTGGGCGGTATGGATGCCCTAAGTACGAGTATAGACACAACGACATGCAAAGTTCTTAATAAGCGGGGTAGTTGCTTTACGCACGAATATGTCAGGCGAATAAAAAATGCACAGATTGAGTGTTGTGATGCGCTTAAGATTATTCAACGCCGTGATTCACAGCAGGCATTTAGGTACTGCGATTCGCCATACGTGGGGTCATACCAGAAGCCATAAATGACAAGCATTACGATGGGTATATGCAATCAGATTTTGATGAGCTTTTAGAAGCATTGTCAAACTTAAAAGGAAAGTTCTTGCTCAGTTCATACAGATGTAATCGCCAGCGAAAAAAAAGGAAAATAACGGAGAAAAGAATATATAATTTTGGTTCTTGACTAGCATCTAAAAAACAAACAAGGTGTAAGCAAATGAAATTCAGTAGATTAAGTACATATAAAATTAATAAAATAGTTTTGTGTTTTAGTGAGGATATTACCGCAACGGCAGCAGCAAAAATTGTGAAGGTAAATCGAAATACAATTAATAGCTATTACCAAGTTATTCGTGAAAAAATTGTTCAAAAAGCCATTGCTGAAGCAGGCAAAGAATGCGGGGAATTTGAAGTTGATGAGAATTACTTTGGTGCACGGTGCGTGAGAGGAAAGCGAGGTCGAGGTGCTGCAGGAAAAAAGCCTGTTTTTGGGTTGTTAAAAAGAGACGGAAAAGTATTTATGAAAATTGCATAAAAGATCAATTAATGACTGTCATTCAATGATATATATTAGCAGGATCAACGGTACATACAGACGGCTGGAAGGCGTATGACAGGCTTGTGCTAAATGGATATGATCACTATCGAGTCTATCACAGTCATGATGAATTTGTCAGAGGAAAAAGCCACGTTAATAGCATTGAAAATTTTGGAGTTACGTACAAGTACGTTAAGCAAAAAGACGACTAGCAAAATTTAATGATTGTAATTCTGATAGTTTTGTGATACACTTAAAAGAATGCGAGTTCAGATATAATCATCGCAATGATGATTTATTTACAATCATCAAAAAAACGGTAAAGTTTTCCTAATTTTGCTAGTCAAGAACTTTAAAAAATATCAAAGTACTTATTCCGATCTCTTTCTTTTTGCTTTGTATCGACATCAGAAAAATTTGAAAATAAATAATATAAAGATATAAATCCTTTTTTCTTTGTTTTTGATGATACGTCAACAGAGATATACGTTATTTCTGGGGGTAATTTTTGTCCAGTTTCTGCACTCCATGTAGAAGATAACTTGCTTTGCTTGTTCAATGAGCCGAGCATCCAATCACGTTCCTTTTTCCAAAAGGCTCCTTTTTTCTTGTAATCGATTATTTCACCCCTGCCATAAACGGTTTCAAGATTTTCAACTATAGTGTTAAACCGACTTTTTATAGCTTCTCCATTTTTTTTAAATTTTATACTAGAGGTATCAATCATAAGAGAATACAAGCCTAAATCTTTGTCTACTCGTGCGTAGTATTTATCAAGATTTTCATACCGTTTTTTTGGAAAAATGCGATACAAATCATCTTTGATCAGAATCATTTTTTTTCTGCAGTTTAGCTCCATTTCTTCAACAGACATTCCACGGTTAAAGCCAAAAGGACCTGCAAAAGAACTACATACAAAGAAGGCACTTAAAATAAAAACAAATACTTTTTTTTTCATAGGATACTCCACAAAATTTAATACTAGAAATATACACTTGTTTTTTCATAAAGTAAACTAACAAAAAAAATCATATATGTTAGTTTTTACAAGGTGAAAAAAGTGGAGTTTTTAGATTTTTTTTCTCTAGGTTATTGATATAATATATCTAGTATGATATCTTATTAAAACTGCTTAAAGGCACTATATATAGTGATTGTAATAAACTCTTTACGTATAAGACTTTAGAAGATCTTGCCTTTCTTTGGGTTAATAATGTGCCAAAAAATACGTATAAAAGCGAGAGAAGGTTATCATGCGTTGTCCGTTTTGTGGAAGCCTTGAAGATAAGGTTATTGACTCACGAGTTATGTCGGCTGGAGAGAATATTCGTCGTCGGCGTGAGTGTTTATCTTGTAATTATCGCTTCACCAGTTATGAATATATAGAAGAAAAACCCTTTATTGTGGAAAAACGAAATGGTCGGCGTGAACCGTTTGATCGCTTAAAGCTTGAAAAGGGAATTACGCGTGCGTTGGAAAAACGATCAATTTCATCAGAAGAGATTGAGAATATCGTTAATGAAGTTGAGCAAAATGCCATTATGACGGGTAAATCAACACGGGAAATTTCAACAGCACAGCTTGGGGAATTAGTCTTGGAAATGCTTAATAAAACAGATAAGGTTGCCTACATTCGCTTTGCATCGGTTTATCGGCACTTTGAAAACTTAGAAGAATTTATTACTGAAGTTAAAAACCTAGGGGGAAAGGAATGAGTGAGAAGGCATTATTTACGGACATGAAAACGTGCGTATCAAGTAGTGATTTTCCAGTTAAAAATATTGTCAAGCGAAGTGGCGAGGTAAAAGAGTACGATGCTTCAAAGATTACCGTGGCAATCAATAAGGCGATTGAAGCGGTCGAAAAAAAGGGCAATCTTGAAAAAGCAAAAGAGTTTACTCGGCAAGTTGAAGTAAAGCTTCTTGAAATGATGGGCGCTCGTCACGCCAATTCTATTCCCGCAATAGAAGAAATTCAAGACATTGTTGAGTGCGTTTTAATAGAAAACAAGGCGGTGCAAATTGCCAAAACATATATTTTATATCGATCTCGCCATGAAGCACTGCGTGACACTAAAAGTCTTATGCTTGATATTAACACGACAATGGATGGGTATTTAAGTCAGTCTGATTGGCGAGTAAATGAAAACGCAAATGTCAATTTCTCTCTCGGTGGATTAATTTTACATAACTCAGGCACAATCACGGCAAATTATTGGCTTAAAAATATTTATTCAGAGCAGGTTGCAAAAGCTCATCAAACGGCAGCTTTTCACATTCATGACTTGTCGATGTTTTCAGGCTATTGTGCAGGATGGTCAATCCGCCAGCTTGTAGCAGAAGGCTTAGGCGGTGTTCCTGACAAAATCACATCAACTCCTGCAAAGCATTTATCAACGCTCATTCAACAAATTGTAAACTTTTTGGGCATTATGCAAAATGAGTGGGCAGGTGCGCAGGCCTTTAGTTCCTTTGACACCTACCTTGCACCCTTTATTAAAAAAGACAACTTGACAGAAAAAGAGGTTCGCCAGTGCATTCAAAGCTTTATTTATGGCGTTAATACCCCGAGTCGCTGGGGCTCCCAAGCTCCGTTTACCAATATCACGCTTGACTGGACGGTTCCCGAGGACTTAAAAAATAATAAAGCGGTGGTTGGCGGACAAGAAATGGATTTTACCTACGGAGATTGCAAAGGTGAAATGGACATTTTGAACAAGGTTTTTATTGATTTGATGATTGAAGGGGATGCGGCAGGCCGAGGATTTCAGTATCCTATTCCAACGTACAACGTGACAAAGGATTTTGATTGGGATAGCCCAAATGCAAAACTTTTATTCGAAATGACTGCACGCTATGGAACGCCTTATTTTCAAAATTTTATTAATTCTGATTTAAACCCTGGCGATGTTCGCTCAATGTGTTGCAGGCTTCAGCTTGATAAACGGGAGCTACGAAAACGTGGCGGCGGACTTTTTGGCTCGGATGAGTTTACAGGATCGCTTGGCGTTGTTACGATTAATATGCCACAAATTGGTTATTTAGCAAAAAATGAGGGGGACTTTTTTGCTCGCCTTGATTACTTAATGGATTTGGCAAAAGAAAGCCTTTGTGCAAAACGCAAAATTGTGCAACGCTTACTTGATAATGGCCTTTTTCCCTATACCCGACGCTATTTAACCACCTTTGATAATCATTTTAATACCATTGGCTTGTGCGGAATGAATGAATGTTGCAAAAACTTTTTGCAAGAAAGTATTGTTGAACAAAACGGAAAGCTTTTTGCTGAGAAAGTGCTTAATCACATGAGGGATCGCTTAGCAGATTATCAAGAGAAAACAGGCGAGTTGTTTAATCTTGAGGCAACTCCTGCAGAAAGCACCTCTTATCGTCTTGCTCGCCATGACAAAAAAAATTATCCAGATATTATTGCTTCAGGAGAAGATCAGCCGTACTATACAAACTCAAGCCAGCTTCCTGTTGATTACACGAGCGATATTTTTGAAGCACTCGACCACCAAGAAAGTTTGCAAACAAAATATACAGGCGGAACGGTTTTTCATACTTTTTTGGGCGAGGCGATTAAAGATTGGAAGGCGTGCCAAGATTTGGTAAAAAAAATTATGACCAATTATCGCATTCCCTACTTAACGATTTCTCCAACTTTTTCAATCTGCCCTATTCATGGGTATTTAACAGGGGAACATTTTGAGTGTCCACACTGTCGTCTTGAAAAAGAGAGCGAATTAAAACAAAAATTGAATGTGCTTGAGCAAGAAAGAGCAAGTGCTAGCACAAATACTGCTAGCAAATAATAAACATAAAAATAAATGGGAGTAAAAAAAATGAGATCACTTGAGCAAATTGATGCAGACATTGCACAAACAAAGGCGGCTTTACAAAATGTAAAGGGAACACAAACTGAAGTATATGCACGGATTGTAGGATATTACCGCTCTGTGCGAAACTGGAATTGTGGCAAGCGTGATGAATACAATCATCGCAAACTTTTTGAACATGATACAAACTCTGTTCTTGACACAGTCCCGACTTCTTGCTTTTCCGCCGCTACAGAATCTATTGTCACCGAAAAGCCTCGCTTGACTATCGTACATACTGATAATACTTCTAATGTTGCAAGTTTTGAAATGTTTGTGCGAAAAACATGCCCCAATTGTCCTGCAGTAAAAAATTATTTAGAGCTCTCAAATGTCAAAGGAATCACGATTGATGTTGACTCAACAGAAGGCTATGCTCGTGCAATTGATTTAGGTATTTTTTCTGCTCCCACCGTAGTGTTTTATGACAATGATCAAAAAGAAATCTCTCGATCTCATTGCGTTGCTGAGTTAGAACAAATTATCCCACTAAAAAATACTGATAAAAAGGAAGATTTTTTAACAGAAAGCCCTCTTTGTGCGTCCGTTTAAAGTATAGTAAATAATTAATTTCTTTCTTCAATAGTAAAAATAAAAAAAAAGGTAGCAAAAAAATGCTACCTTTAATCGCTTATAACCCAAAAAGATTATTTGTAATTTGGCATAAATTTGCCGTGAGCATTAATCATTTCGTCGCACATTTTAACAATATCATCAAGGGACAATTCTGCTGCCGTGTGAGGATCAAGCATTGCCGCTTGGTAAATATAGTCTTTTTTCAAAGTTGCCGCAGCTTCAATAGTAAGCAATTGCACGTTGATATTCGTCATATTCATTGCTGCAAGTTGCACAGGAAGCCTGCCAACTCTGCAAGGGTTAATTCCGCTACCATCGACAAGACAAGGCACTTCAACACAAGCATCCGCTGGAAGGTTTTCAATCGATCCATGATTAATCACGTTGCCACCGATTTTGTAAGGATTGTTTGTAACAACCGCTTCCATAATGTATGAGGCATACTCTTTGCTGCGCTCATGGGTGATTTTTCCGTTATTCAAAATACTATCACGCTCTTTTTCCCAGTCAGCAATTTGATTTATACAACGACGAGGATATTCATCAAGTGGGATATTAAATTTTTCGATCAATTCAGGGTAGCGAGTTTTGATAAAATACGGATTGTACTCAGCGTTATGCTCGCTCGATTCCGTACAATAGTGGCCAAAGTGCTTGATGTACTCATAACGAACCATATCATCATGCTTTTCACTTGCATTCTTTTGAGCAGTCCGTTTTTTAATTTCTGGATATAAATCATTGCCGTCTTTGTCTTTAATGTCTAAAAGCCAGCCCATGTGATTAATTCCTGCAATTGTTTCAACACGACCTTCAAGTTTGTCTTCCATTTTAAGAGCTTTCAAAAGATGCTCAGAGCATACTTGCACGCTATGGCAAAGTCCCACAGTATTGACACTTGTGTAACGCTGCATATAACCTGAAAGCATTCCCATAGGATTAGTGTAATTGAGCAAGATAGCGTTCGGGCAAACAACTTCCATGTCATTTGCAAAATCTTTCATAACAGGAATTGTTCGTAACGCACGCATAATTCCGCCAATACCGAGTGTATCAGCGATTGTTTGGCGAAGTCCAAATTTTTTAGGAATCTCAAAATCGATTACAGTGCTTGGCTCATAGCCACCAACTTGGATTGCGTTGACAACAAAAGATGCGTTTTGTAATGCAGCTTTTCGATTTTCGACACCAAGATATGTTTTGATTTTTGAGCGACCTTGATTTACATTTTTATTAATCGCATTAAGTATGATTTCAGAATCAGTAAGTCTTTGCTTATCAATATCATACAATGCAATCTCGCTATTGCATAAAGCTTCGCTGCACATACAGTCACCCAAAACATTTCTTGCAAAAACTGTACTTCCTGCACCCATAAAAGTTATTTTAACCATTTGATCATCTCCTATTCATGATTTTAGATTATATATCGATTTGTTTTATAATTTACCACCGCTGGTTGCAATGCCTTCAATGAATTTTCTTTGAAAAATTATATAAATGACAATCATTGGAACGCACGCAATTAATGAAGCTGCCATAAGTTCTGGAAACTTCACCCCATACTGACCTTGCATTTTAGCTAAGGCTGCCGACAACACAAGTTTGTCTTTATCAATGTTGACAATAAGTGGCCACATCAAGTCTTTGAATGCAAAAACTGACGTAAAAATGCCCAAGGCGACCATGCTTGACTGAGTGAGCGGAAACATCACATGAAAAAATGTTTGTCCAACATTGCATCCGTCTAAAAGAGCCGCCTCTTCTAATTCCTTTGGCAATTCTAAAAATCTTTGGCGTAGTAAAAAGGTGCCAAAAGCGGTAACAAGACCAGGAAAAACAAGCGCAAACATTGAGTTTAGCATATTAATTTTACTCAGTATTAAATATTGCGGAATGATAAAGATTTGGGCTGGAACCATCATTTGAAAGAGGATGAGCGAAAAACAAAAATCCCTGCCCTTAAATGAAAGGCGTGCAAATGCATAGCCTGCCATTGTTGCCGTCAGTACGGCACACATGACGCGAAAAAAAATGAACAGTAAGGTATTTTGATACAAAATAAAAAAATCCATATTGTTCGTAACGGTGATAAATGCATCCCACCTCCAAACTGATGGAAAAATTACAAAGGGATTTACCGATGTTGACTCCGTGATTGACTTAAACGCGGTGAGAATCATCCATATAAAAGGGACGAGCATTGTTGTCGTTACTAAAATTAAAACAAAATATATTTGAAATGAGTAATTTTTTTTCCACTTAATTTTTTGCATACTGTTTCCTTAATTGTAAAAAACCCATTTTTTTTGAGCCTTCATTTGAATAAATGTGATAAACATCAGCAATGCAAGCAAAAGCACCACAATAGTTGATCCATACCCCATGTTTTTTTGAATAAAGCTGTACTTGTAAAACAGGTAAACGAGCGATTGCGTCTTAAAAAGAGCGGGGTTGCTTGTATCAATTACCATAAAAACAAGATCAAAAAGTTGGATTGCTCCAATTATTCTAATAATGCACACAAAAAAGATTGTTGGCGAAATTAACGGCAAGGTGATTTTGAAAAAGCTTGAAATACCTGTTGAGCCATCAATTTCAGCCGCTTCGTAATAATCACGGGGAATTTCTTGCAATCCTGCTATAAATAAAACCATTATGTAGCCCACAATTGACCAAATACCAATGATTACAATCGAATAAATGGCGATATTGCTATCAGAAACCCATTTTACGTTCAGCTTAAAAATATTATTGATTAAGCCAAAATCTGAGTTGAAAAGCCATCTCCAAACCATTGCCACCGCGGCAGGGGCTGCAACCATTGGCAAAAAAATAACGGTTCTAAAAAACGACTTTCCCTTTGTTTCTGGGCGAACGAGTAAAACTGCCAAAATTAGTGCTAAAAAAATAGATAGCGGAACTTCAACAATTGTATATTTTAGCGTATTGATAAGGGCTTGCCAAATTTCTTTGTCGCCAAAAACGCGTATATAATTGCGAAGTCCTACAAAAACATTTCCCCGTCCAAAATCGCCTGTTCTAAAAAAACTTTGATAAATCGTTTGAAAAATGGGAATTATATTTAGAATAACCAAACCTAAAACGGTGGGCAGAATAAAAAGCCAACCCCATAAAAATTCTTCTTTTTGTCTTGCAGTGTCCCATAATGTTTTTTTCACGTGCTATCCTTTTATCTTGATTAGCATAAGCTATCTACTCATCTTGCAAAGCGTTATTCATAAAGCGTGCCATTTCAATACAGGCGTCACTCATATTTTTTGTGCCAGCAAACACCGATTTTAAGACCTCACTATTATTGGTTTCCCAAACAAGAGTGCTGCGAGAATAAGGGCGAATTTCCATGTCATCCATCATATTGATATATGCTTGCAAATTAAATGGTGCCGATTGCGTCCAAAGTTCCGACGTATTTTCGTATGCGGACATTGTTACGCCTAATTCTGCTTGCTTTAATTGAGCTTCTTTTGAGCCAAAATATTCCAAAAGCTCCCATGCAGCCTCAGTATTTTTTCCACCTGCAGCGGCAGCCCAGCCCAATCCGTTATAAATCGAAACTCTTCTTCCTGTTTTTGCGTTTCGTGGTAATTCTATGATATCACAGTTGTTTAGTGTGTATTCATTGTTTTTGTATGATGCGAGCATCCATGAGCCTTGCAAAACCATTGCAACCTTGCCTGATTGAAAAAGCACCTCAGGCGTGTTTTCAGACATTGTTTCAAGTGATGGCATAACTCCCGCTTTAAGCCATTGATCAAATTCCATTAATGCTTCCATTGTATTCGGATCATCAAGCCCAGATTTTTTCTTGTCATCGCTAATAACATAGCCATTATTTGCATAAATCATGTTATAATAGCCGTCTTGATTATGATCGTTGCGAATTGCTACGCCAAATTGACTTCCGTCTTCTTTTGTTAAGCGTTTTGCGGCCTCAAAAAAATCATCCCATGTCCATTCGTTTGTTGGATACGGAAGATTTGCCTCATCAAACATTGTTTTATTGTACCACATTGCAATGGTGTCAACATCTTTTGGAATTGCATAATTTTTGTTATTGTGAGTATAAAGTCCCCAAATATCGTCGGGATAATTTTCCTTTTGAATAACGTCACTTTTTTGAATTTTGCTGGTGATATCCAAAAGCATATCATTTGACATGTAGCGCTGGCTTTCGTTTGAGTGCATCCAAAACACATCAGGCATGCTTCCGCCTTGTGCTCCTGCTGCAAGCATTGTCCAATATTCTTGCCATGCAACAACTTGAACAACTGTTTCAATCCCTGTTTTTGCCGTAAAATCTTTTAAGATTTGACTAATTCCGGGCTCTTGATTGGAATCCCAAATAGTAATAGTTAAGCGCTTTCCCGCTGAATTTGAGTTTTTTCCTGAACACGATACAAGAAAAACGCACATAAGTATAAATAAAAGAAACATAGTTTTTTTCATTAGTAATCCTCCAAATTTGAGTAATAAAAACGTGAATAGTTTTTTATTGAATAGCGTTACAGTCGAAATCATTAGATGATGACTATGTTAATCGCTTAACATAGTATACCACAGGTAATCTGCCCTGTCAAGTTTTATTTTTAGACGAGTATTTTAATCAGTCAGTCGAAAAGATATCTCAAAAAATTGTCAACCCGCATACATTTTTTTCTCTTGCGTGTTTTTGTGTGGCGTGTTATAGTTTTTCTTTTTTGTTTATTAAAGGTGGTGTTACATGAAATTATACGAAGCTTTACAGCATGTCAAAAGTGAAGAAGACGTTAAAGACATTTACATAAAAGCCCTTGGTTTAAAAGGCTACTCAAAAAACTTGATTGATATTCAAACAAAAGAAATTTGGTTTGAAGCAAAGGATAGTAGCAAGACTTCAACGTATGCGATGTTCACGCAACTTTTGCATTACGTGCAAGTGGCACTGAATAAAGGCGAGTATGTTCCGCCATTTTTGGCAGTAATTGACACGCAAAAGGCTGCCATTATGAAAACTGCCGACGTTATTCCCTTTCTTAAACAAAAAACAATTAAATGGGGAAAATCAGCTAGCGATGTAACCCCCGAAGCCCTTGATGCCGTCTCTGCGTATATTGGAACGTACCTTGTTTCATTTAAGCTTGAAACTCACGAAGCCGAATTTATTGAAGCAATCAAAAATACCATTGCACATGGCGATATTATTCGCACCTCAATCACTCCCGATAACCTTAAGCAGGTGTTTGATAAGTGGGTTGTTCTTATTGGGCGTGAAATTAACGGCGTGTCAGAAAACGATTACGCACTTTTATTTTTTGCCGACATAATGAGCGATGGTACGGTGTCAACTCATCAAGATTTGCCTGCAGAGCTTTTGCACAAAAATAATGCACCGTGTTTTTTGCTTAATGGGAATTTGTTCGAACTCAAAAGCCGTGAGGGCTACCGTCGATTTTGGGCAATTTACGATCGTCCACCTAAAGCTGAATACCGCAACTATCTGCTTGAGCGCCGCGACTCTCTCATTCCGTATGATGAGCGAAGCTTTAAAGGAGCGTATTATACGCCGCTTCATGTGGTTGATAAGGCGTACGATAAGCTTAATCAAGTGCTGGGAAAAAATTGGCAAAAAGATTATATTGTGTGGGATATGTGTTGTGGAGTTGGAAACTTAGAAGTTAAACACTCAAATCATCGAAACATTTTTATGAGTACGCTTGATGAGGCTGACGTAAATGTGATGAAAGCCACCAAAACGTGCGTTGCAGCCGAACGCTTTCAGTATGATTATTTAAACGACGATATTGCCGATGACGGAAGTATTGATTATACAATGACTAATAAGATTCCTAAAGGTTTGCAAAAAGCCATCAGTGAGAATAAAAAGATTTTGGTTTTGATAAATCCTCCGTATGCAGAGGCGGGAAGTACGCTCGGAAAAGATTCAAAAGGAAAAGTTGCTAAATCTAAGGTTGCAGAGCATTGTATGGCAGGTTATGGCAAGGCAAGCAATGAACTTTTTACGCAGTTTGTGGCACGCTTGGCAAAAGAGATTCCCAGTGCTGCTTTGGCAATGTTTAGCAAATTAAAATATATAAACGCTCCTAACTTTGAAGAGTTTCGCAATAGCTGGAATGCAGTGTTTTTAGATGGATTTATTGTGCATAGTAAGGCTTTTGACGGATTAAAGGGAGATTTTCCTATTGGCTTTCTTATTTGGAAAACTAATAATGGAGACAAAATTCATACGCCGATTACGGAAATAATAACGGAAGCTTTAGATAAAAATGCAATTCCCATTGGGGAAAAGAGATTTTATAATCTTAAAAAAGATACCTATTTAAATGTGTGGATTAAACGTCCACGGGCTAATACGGAGATAAGAATTCCTTTAAAAAATGCTATTGAGGTTGCTACGGCAAAAATAAGGTTATGTAATTGGGCAGATAATGCTATTGGATTTTTTTGGTGTAAAGCTAGTGATATGCAAAATGTAGGTCAAACAGTTTTATTTTCTTCACCCTACAGTCAAGGAGATGGAATGTTTGTTACCGCTGAAAATTTATGGCAAGCCGCCGTTGTATTTTCTGTTCGTCGCCTTATTAAACCCACGTGGATAAACGACCGCGATCAATTTTTACAACCCACGCAAAACCTTCCGCAGGAATTTATCAACGATTGCTTAATTTGGATGCTTTTTAACGGAAGTAATCTTACCGCCAGTGCCGACGGCTTGGAGTGGAGTGGCAAACAATGGAGCATTGTAAATCATTTTATTCCCTACACGGAGCAAGAAGTAAATGCCCCCGACCGCTTTGAGTCCGACTTTATGGTGCAATATTTACAAGACAAAGAACAAAGCCGTGAAGCCCAAGCGGTGCTTGACGCGGGCAAAGCACTGTGGAAATCCTACTATGAGCAGGATATCAATAGCGGATTACGCGAAAAATACAAACTCAATCGTGCCGACGTTGGCTGGTATCAAATCCGCAAAACACTCGCAGATATACAGGCAGAAGGCATGAGCCAAAATATAAACTTTGCATACTATAAAGACGCCTACAAAACCGCATACGAAACCCTCACTGAAAAACTGCGTCCCCAAGTTTACACCCTCGGCTTTTTGAAATAAAGGAAGGTTGATTTTATAATGGCTCGGAAAGAATTTAATTTTTAGGAGAAGTTGTAACCGCCAGCGAAAAAAAAGGATCGTTATTGCATAATTGAATTCATTTAAGTATGTGCAACGCTATTGGTAAAATAAATCCAATATATTCTGCCAAAATCCATCTTTTCTCCGTTATTCTTAAAGCTATTTTCGTGCTTTATCAATTATGAAAAATATTCAAAGTCAAACAATGCAGCCGCTATTTGCAAAGTAGTATTGACGAGTTTTCATTTGTTAATTATAATTGACGCTATGCATAAAACTGATGGTAACGACTTACTTGATTTTGATGAAGAAGACTTTGATACAGTTATGGCTGATGATATTTCATTTACTGGAACGATTCGCTTTGATAAACCCTTTATGATCAAGGGGAATATTAGTGGTGTTATTGATGCAACAAGCGATTTAGTCATTGACACAAAGGCAACGGTAAGTGCTGATATAACAGCAACACGAGTTCTTGTTCGAGGATCGGTAAAAGGCAATATTCAGGCAGGCGTTATTGTGCACGTTATGCCATCAGGATCTGTTGCAGGGGATATTCTTTCTAATCAAGTTGTTCTTGAACACGGATGCTTTTTTTCAGGAAAATGTTCTATGAATCAACGAGTTTAGACTATGAAAAAATCTATTTTCCTTCTATTGTATTTAACTCTTTTTTTATCGTCATACGCACAGTCATCACTTGAGTCAACCAAGCTTTTTTCAAGTGGAAAATTTAAAGACACTGTTAAACAAGCAAAACTAGAAATTGAAAAAAGTCCTCAAAGCCTTGATAGCTACGTTAATCTTGTGTGGAGTCTCATTGAAAACAAGCAATTTCTTGAAGCACGATATTGGGCATTTGAGGGGCGAAAACTCTCAATTTATGACCACCGATTAATAGAATCGCTCGGTGAAATCCATTATTTTTTGGGCAGCAACAATGAAGCACTCAATTATTTTCAAGAATACGTATCTCTTGTTGTTACAGGGCAAAAAATTTCAAAAGTTTATTATTTTATGGGCGAGATTTATATTCGGCAAGGACGATTTCAACACGCTGATATCTCACTCTCGCTTGCAGTTCGCTATGAAAATCTAAATGATGTGTGGTGGGCAAGATTGGGATATGCACGTGAAATGAGCAAAAACTATACCCAAGCAGGAATTGCCTATGAGACAGCGTTAAAATTAAACACAGAAAATGCTGATGCTCAATATGGACGAACACGAATTACAGGTATTTTAAACTAATTTATGTATAAAATACATTTTGAAACACTAGGTTGTAAGCTAAATCAAATTGAGAGTGAGGCACTTGCACAAAGTTTTTCAAAAGCAGGTTTTCATGTTGCACAAAAACTTGGAGCAAATCCAGCCACTGACGATGAAAAAACTATTCTGGCTATTGTAAATACCTGCACCGTTACGGGAAAAGCGGAGCAAAAAACTCGGCGGGTTATTCGTTTGTTGCTAAAAAAATTTCCTGACGTCATCCTTTTAGTTACAGGATGCTATGCAACTGTTGAAGAAAAGGCCATCGAACGTATTGATACCAAGAGAGTTATTGCTATTTCTGGCAAACTTAAAGATCACTTAGTTGATTTACCAGAGCCCTTGTATTCTTTTTTACAAAAAATCGAGGAAAAGCTTTCTCTGCATACATGGATTTCAAATTGGAAAAAAAACGTGATAGAAGGCTCTTCCCAAAAACAGAGTGCTTCTTTTCGCCTTAGTGCAGATGATTTTCAAATACACTCGCGTGCCTCTTTAAAAATCCAAGATGGGTGCAACAGTGATTGCTCTTATTGCAGAATTCACCTTGCACGCGGAAAAGCTATTTCACTGTCCGTACAAGAAGTCTTGAATCGAGTGCTGTTACTTGAAAGCAAAGGTCATGCAGAAGTTGTTTTAGTTGGAGTAAATCTTTCCCAGTACGCAGGAACGTTCGAAAACTCACCCCAGACAAATGAAGCACATGTATATAATTTTTCAAAGCTATTACAGTTTTTATTGGAAAATACCCAAAGCATTGCATTTCGCATTTCAAGCCTCTACCCACAACAAATTACCGATGAATTTTGCTCCGTAATAACGAGCAATCGCATTCGTCCCCACTTCCACCTATCAGTGCAATCAGGGAGTGATCAAATTTTACAAAAAATGAATCGAAACTATTCGAGGAACGATATCACCGATGCAGTAAAAAAACTCCGCAAAGCAAAAAATAATCCATTTATTGCCTGCGATATTATAGTTGGCTTTCCAAGTGAAAC
>JBOFSR010000106.1:0-37317 GCA_051651645.1 Treponemataceae bacterium
ACACCCCAAGCTGACGCCCAAGGCGATACAAAAGCTGACGCCTCTGTAGCGGACGAAATCCCTGCAAGCGACGATACCCAAGACGACGCAAAAGCTGGCACTCCTGTAGCGGATGAAACCCCTGCAAGTGGTGCTACCCAAGGCGACGCAAAAGTTGACGCCCAAGATGATACAAAAGCTGACGCCCCTGCAAGCGGTGCTACCCAAGCTAACGCCCCTGTAGCGGATGAAACCCCTGCAAGCGGTGCTACCCAAGGCGACACCCCAGCAGGAACGCCACAAGCTGACGCCCAAGATGATACAAAGGCTGACACTCCTGTAGCGGATGAAACTCCTGCAAGCGGTGCTACCCCAGCGGGAACGCCACAAGCGGACGCCCAAGGCGACGCAGAAGCCGACGGCACTGACGGTACTGATGGGGCTGACGATGAGCAAGCAATTACGAGTGAACAAAGTGAGGACGATCAGCCTCTTATTGATTTACAGCTCGATGATATAGAAGAAAATACTGCACCGTCTACTGACGAGAGTGCAGGTGATCCCGCAGCCGCTCAAGACGCGGCAAAGACAGAAGATCCTACAGGGGAGGGCTTTAACCTTGAAGCTGAAAGCCTTGTAGACAAGTTTAACTTCTCTGATGATGACGATATTTTTATTGACGACGACGAAGAAGATGAAGTCGACAGCGACAGTGTAAGCGATTTTAGTGGAAGCAAAGGCGTGTCGCCAACTGATGATATTATTAGTCAAGATGACTATGACTTATTCCTTAAAAACCTTAATGAGTATCCGCTTAACTTACGCATTGAGATTGAAAAGCTCATTGTTGAGAACGAGTTTACCGAAGAGGTTGTCTCAACAGTCTTTAAGAAGGTCTTAAAAAAGACCTCTGCGGTAGCTCTAGCTGACTACATTGGTGGTCTTTTAGGCATAGCAATCGATGTGCCTCATAACTTTGAAAAGCGAAGTGCCGATCAGTACGAGGCATATAAGGCTTCTGCAGGGTATCAGCTAAAGAGTCGGATTATCCCTGCTCTTATCATGCTCTTGTTGCTCGGTCTTGGTGGCTGGTTTAGCGCTCGCATGGTAAATCAATTTGTGATTCGCCCCATTTTGGCACATAGTGCTTACAAAGAGGGCTATGTATTGCTACAAAACAAGTTCTATCCGCAATCAGAGCTTAAATTCCTTGACGGACTTGCCTATAATCCAAGTAAAAAGTGGATGTTTGCCTATGCCGATGGCTATCGTGAAGAAAAGCAGTTTGATAGGGCACGAAAGATGTATGAGAGGGGATTGGCACACTATCCTAATGACAAGCAGTTTGGTCTTCAGTATGCGCAAATGGAATTGTATGACTTGAGCAACTATGAAAAAGCTGAGGAGATTGTTCGGCGAAAAGTGCTTGATAGCTTTGTTAATGATAAAGACGGCGTTTTGCTTTTAGGTGATATATTCCTTGAGTGGGCAACCGATGTTGATCCGTCTAAGTTTGAGCAGGCGTTTACGCAGTACACCTTTTTAATAGATGAATATGGCTCAAATGACTTGTACCAGTCTCGTATGATGCGCTACTTTGTTCGCACTGATAACTTACGTGAGGTTATTCAGCTTAAAGGCTACTTTTTGCCTAACGAGAAGTCCTTGGGGGCAAATGACTTAGTTGAGTTGAGTGAGTATTTACTTGATAAGCAATATGGTCAGTTAAAACCCGCTGATGAGTACCTTCGCTGGTATATTGAAGATGTGCGAACCTTACTTGAACGTGCTATTACGGCAAATCCGCGCTCAGCTGATGCTCAGTATAACCTTTCTCGCTATTTTGTTGAGACAAAGAACCGCAACTTTATGGAACAGCAGCTTCAGTTTACTCTGCGTACCTTTGACAATGCCGAAAAAAGAACACGCAAGCACATGCTTAAAAACGTTGATACCTACAGAATGCTTGGTGAGTACTATGTTACGAACGAAGAGTATTTGCAAGCTGAACAGCAGTTTATGCAGGGGCTGTTGATGTTTGAAGGAGAGGCCTTGCAAAACGGTGTAAAGGCAAATAAGAATATTGGTAAGCTGTATGAAGATATGGCAAATATTGATTACTTTGTCTCAGGGGACTTAGCACAAGCCTTACGCAACTATGAGAATGCTACAAAGTCCTTTAATGACAGCGCCTCTATTCGGTATAAGATTGGCTACATTCAGTATAGTAATAAAGACTTTAGTAAGGCATTAGATTCCTTTGTTACTGCCTTTAGCGAGAAAACAGAGGATAAAAACCTCTTGCTTGCACTGGGGAACACGCACTACTTACGAGAGAATAGCTTTGCCGCACAAGGCTTTTACGAGGAGCTTTTAGATACCCTACAGGCTGAAAAAAGTAGACTGGGGATTATGTTCCCTCAGACAAACCCAGAAGAGCATAACTTTGCTGAAACCTTTATGAAGGCGACTAATAACTATGGGGTAACCTTGCACAAGCTTGCTGCCCGAACAGGTGATAGTAGCAAAAATGCCCTTGCTATGGTGCAATTGTCTGAGTCAACTCGTGCATGGGATGCCTTAACACGAAACACAGAAACAATGGTTCGCTTGGCAGGAAGTAACCTTGCTGAACAAAACATACGCTATATCTCAGCTCCGTTGAGTTCCTTTGAGCCTGAGATTTATATTGATATTCCCCGTACTGTTGATCATGAAAGTTATTTTAGACGATAATTGTTCTAGTGAAAGCGCACGCCTACTAGGGAGCAGGGGCGCACGCCTACTAGGGAGCAGGGGTGCACGCCTACTAGGGAGCAGGGGCGCACGCCTACTAGGGAGCAGGGGTGCACGCTTACTAGGGAGCAGGGGCGCACGCCTACTAGGTGCAAGGGCGCACGCTTACTAGGTGCAAGGGCGCACGCCTACTAGGTGCAAGGGCGCACGCCTACTAGGGAGCAGGGGCGCACGCCTACTAGGGAGCAGGAGCGCACGCCTACTAGGTGCATAGTTAGTTTCGCTAACAAGCACACGCTTGAAAGCACACGCTTGAAAGCACACGCTTGAAAGCGTATAAATACTTTTTAGACTACTTGAATGGGCAGATGGAATTGTCCTGTTTTAAGTGTTTTTGTTTTTTGTCTATTACTACCCAACATTGTACGTATCTCTACTAAGTACTCGCCTTGCTCTATGTCTTTGGGTAGGCGAACGTGTGCAAGGGAGTCGGTGGTGCTTTCGACTTGCTCTATTCGCACGGTTGTTACATTTGGGATGATAAAAAATACGCCTTGTTTGGGGTCGCTGTTGTCAAATTTGAGGTTGCTTCCTTTAATCTTGATAAACTCATCGGGGGTTGCAATGGTGTTCTCTTGTCCGCTTTTGCTATCAATGACAAGGGTTATGTAGGGGTCACTGTTGTTTGCCTTAACCTTGTGGGTTTCAATCTTTGTTAGGCGCTCTCGTATAAGGGAGGTGGGGTGAATATTGCACTTAATGTGGTGTCTTTTGTGATCAAAGATATCATCTTCGCTGTCAAAGGTGCCACTGATACTATAGTTTGCGCTAAACACTTCATGCTCTATGCCAATGCCCTCTTGTATAAGGTCAACAATCACATCGCGGTAGACGTTCATAACGGCGTTGATGTCGGTCTCCGTTACGGTTGTTCCGCGTTTTGCCATAAGCTGAACAATCTTTTCCATTGAATAGCTTTGGTGCTCTACAACTTGTGCTAAGTACTTTTTTTGTGTACTTGACTCGCCTAAGTGGCTTTCTCGTAATGCATACTTTATCATATACGACTCCTTTTTCTTAAGTTTTTGTTTGTCATGGCAGAGTGCTATACACAAACAAAAAAGATGATTTATTTTATATGCCACTACGGATAGTGGCAGTATAAGCGCTGTGGTGTGTCTATCCTGTATTGTGGTGAGTATGTGTGCTTTATAGTGTGGTGTGTTTGTCATAAGCGTGTACCGTTCCTAACTTTTTGACTAGGATAAGTGTACCACAGGAGGTTTCATTTTACCAAGTAAAATATACCAAGTAAAATATACTTTAGTGTGTTTGTCGAGGTGGGTAGTCACGTGCTGTTGTTTTTAGGCACTGCTACGGGGCAACGAGAGTGTAATTATCTTGACAAGAGGGGCTTTGTTAGGTATCATTTGAGGATGAATCAATTTGCAAATATGCGTGCTTTAGATAAAACGCAACAAGCACAGCTACAAAAATCGGCACAGACGGTAATTGATACGGTCTGCGAAGTTACAGAAGGTGAGCGGGTACTTATTATAACGAATGCACACCCTCAGACGGCGCACATTGGTATGGCTTTATACGATGCTGCAATTGCAGCCAAAGCGGAGCCTTCTTTGATCTTTCAAAAACAGAAGAGCTTGGTTGATTTTTCTGACCAGTCTGTTATTGCTGCCTTGAAAACCGAGCCTGATGTATGTATCTCTGTTTCTGCAAATAAGCTGGGTAAAGATGAGTATGCTCTTGCTCATCCGTATACTTCAGAGCATGGTGTTCATAATAATATCTTTGATTATAACTTGCATGGCAAAAAGAATATGAGGGCGGTGTGGACTCCAGGAATTACGGTTGATATCTTTAATCGCTGTACGTGTATTGACTATGACTTACTTGAGCGTCGCTGTAAAAAGATTATGGCTGTTCTTGAGGGGGCAAGTATTGTTTCGGTAACCGCTCCCAGTGGTACAGACATTACCATCTCTATAGAAGGAAGAAAGCCAATGGCTGATGATGGGCGTTTTAACAAGAAGGGGCGCGGTGGGAATATCCCTGCGGGGGAAGTTTTTATTAGCCCTGTTGTTGATTCAGCTTTGGGGACGATTGTCTTTGATGGCTCGATAGCCTTGCGTGATGGGACGGTTCTTATTAAAGAGCCTATTGTCGTTAAGGTTGAGGATGGCTATATTACTGATATTAGCGGTGCTAAAGAGGCAGAGCTTTTGCTTGAAACTATTAGTGAAGGGGAGCAAAGAGCCCTTGACTTTGAGAAGGAAGGAAAGCTTGCCTGTGGTGATGGACAGCGGTATAAGAAGAATGCTCGAAACCTTGGGGAGCTGGGCATTGGCTTAAATCCGTTGGCTGGCGTGTTTGGTAATATGCTTGAAGATGAGAAGGCGTTTAATACGTGTCACTTTGCGATTGGGTCAAATTATGACGATGATGCTAATGCGTTAATTCACCTTGATGGGGTTGTTAAAAACCCTACTATCACGGTGTTTTATGAGGATGGCAGGTCACCGTGTGTAATTGAAAAAGACGGCGTTATTGTATTAGAGTAGGCGATCTTGCACGCACGCTTGCACGCTGTCTTGCCCGCTTGCACGCACGCTTGCTTGCACGCACGCTTGCTTACACGTTGTCTTGCCCGCACGCTTGCTTGCTTGAACATTGGTATCGTTTGTGTTAGGCTTGCGGTACGTGCTATATGTACGTATTACACGTGCGTGTTACGTTTAGAGAACTCTTGCACTATTTAAGGAATATATGAGTAAAACTTTGAAGCATTTGCATTTTGGAAACAAGGAGATTATCCTTCTTGGCACCGCACATATTTCACAACAAAGTATAGATGATGTTACCTCTGTTATCACTGAGCAAAAGCCAGACTTTGTGGGCATTGAGCTTGATCAGCAACGGCTAGAGACAATTAAAAATCCTACTGCATGGCGAAATATTGATATTATTGATGTGCTTAAAAAGGGGCAGGGCTTTATGCTCATGGCAAACTTGGTTTTGTCGTCCTTTCAAAAGCGAATGGGCTCTGATGTGGGGGTTCGCCCTGGTGAAGAGATGAGGGTTGCCTTGTCTACGGCTGAAGATTTGGGCATTGCGACTGTTATGGTGGATCGTCCTATTCAGGCAACGCTGCGTCGTGCATGGGCAAAAAACTCGCTGTGGGGTAAGGCAAAATTGCTTGCAGCCTTGTTTGCCAGTGCCTTTGAACAAGAAAAAATCAGTGCCGAAGAGATAGAAAAGCTTAAAAACTCAAACGAAATGGACTCTATGATGGGGGAGCTTGCTGATTACTTGCCCACGGTTAAAACGGTGCTCATTGATGAGCGTGATCAATATTTAGCCTGTCATATTTGGAAGGCGGTTAGTGAAGACTTGCCTGCACAAAAAAAGGATGCTGCGGTTAAAATTGTTGCAGTCCTTGGGGCAGGGCATTTGGCAGGCGTTGAGCGTTGGCTTAATCACTTGCACAACAATGAGGTTTCTTCTAACACGGATGAGATTTCTCACGTGCCGCCTGCAGGTATTGCAGGAAAACTTCTTGGCCTTGCACTGCCTGCTTTGATTATTGGCTTGATTGTTGCAGGTTTTTTTTCTGGTGGGCTTCCGACCTCGATTGATATGCTTAAACGCTGGCTTTTTTGGAATTGTTCGCTTTCGGCTGTGGGAACGCTTGCAGCCTTTGGGCATCCGATAACGGTATTGAGTGCTATTATTGGTGCGCCTTTTGGGACGCTTTCACCGCTTCTGGGCGTTGGGATGATAACAGGCGTTGTACAAGCATGGGTTAAAAAGCCAAAGGTTGAGGATATGGAAAACCTTGTTGATGATATTAGTAGTCTTAAGGGCTTGTATCGCAATCGAATTGCCCATGTCTTATTGATTTTAATCTTTTCTACAATTGGTGGGGCTATTGGTAACTTTATTGCCGTTCCTGCTCTTTTTGGTAGTATTATACAGTAGTTTGCCTTTTGGTGGCGGTGTGCTCAGGGTGCGGTGCACCGCTGCAACGCTGAACCGCTGTGTCCGTGGCTTTGCTTTAAAAGCACAGGCGTAAAATAATTCCTTGGTCGTAGTTACCAAAGCTCTTGCCAAAAAGGTTTAGCCCTCCGAGGTGATGGGCATTTTCCTTTACGCCAATCTTTACCTTAATAGAAGAGTGATCGTTTAAGTTTAGGTCGTTGAGACAAATGTCTGATAAGCGAAAGCCGTCAATAAAGCTTGCTTCGTTTGTTATGCTCCAATGCTTTAAAAGCCCATATTGCGAGCCTTCAAGCTTCCACCATGAGGGCGTAAGAATGCCCCTGCGATCGCCAAAATCCCCTGGTGAAGTCCATGTGCCAATTTCAATTGAATTAACCCACAGCGTTATATCCGAAAGCCAGTTTTTGTTGGTGCCAGGAACCTCAGAAGAAAGCTCAACAGAGACGTCGAGTTTTTGCAGGGGACGACTTTCGTGCTTGAGGTTGTTGGGGAATTTATATTCGACAAATCCGCATTCCATCCACAGTAGGCCTGCCTTTACTCGATCGGGCTCTAAAAAAGACTCTGCGGTGTCAAGGTAGCCAATAATTTGCTCAGTGGAGCAAAGTCCACAAGGGGCGGTAACTTCATAGTTTGTAAAAAGTCCAATAGGCATTTCTACTTGAATTACGTCCTTTGTAGCAGTTTTTTCATCAGGAAACTTTACGAGCACCTCAGAAAAGGCAATGTCGCATCGTTTTTGACTGCCTCGTTTTGCGTTAATCTTTTCGGTTTTTACGAGCCCTGCCTCTTCTAAGATTGCTATGTTTGTTGCGATATTCGATTGTGGTAAGGATAGGGCAGCTGATAGCTCGTTGATGTTCATTGTTTGTGTGCGAAGGAGCGAGAGTAGTTGAAGGCGCTGTTCAGAGGCGAGTGCTTTTAATTTATTTATATCTTCTAGGGGATTGATAATAATAACTTTCATTTTATTCATGGGCTAAGTATATCATGAATAATTGATATAGTCTATGCTTGATTTTACAAAAATGCTTTCTTTTATCCGTTGCTAGATGAATATGCTGTTAGTTAAGTGCTGTGCAGTAGCTTGTTTTGTAAGAAATATCAGCATATTGGGGTGAATGCAGTTGTAATTCATAAATAATTGAATAATATCAAAAATAATTGTTGACAAAAGTAAAAAATTACAATTATAATAATATATCAAATCTTATTACTATAAAGTTAAGAAACTTAATTAAAACAATGTTTGCTGAATATTCAGTAAGCATAAGGAGACAGTATGAAAAAAATAATTGTAGGTGTTTGTATCTTTGCACTGGTTGTACTAATTGGTTGCAGTAAAGCTAAAGTAGAGCCTGAATCAGAGACTGTTGATAGTGAGGGACGAAAACCTCAGGAATATACATTGTGGACTTTTATTGAGCTTCACGGTCAGTTTTACCAAGAAATAGCTGCCCGCTGGAATGAAGAAAATCCTGACAGACCAATTAAACTAAAAATATCGGTCTTACCGTATGGGGATATGCATACAAAATTGCAGTCAGCATTACTTGCAGGAAAAGGTGCCCCAGATTTCTGTGATATAGAAATTGGACAGTTTCCTAACTTTCTTAAAGGTATGCCACAGCTAGAACCTTTGAATGCGGTTGTTAGTGATTATGATAATATTGTCCAATCACGCCTTGATTTATATAGCAAGGATGGAGAAGTTTATGGCTTACCTACACATGTTGGCGCTACCGTTATTTATTATAATACAGAGTTGCTAGAAAAAGCGGGAATTGATTACACTAAAATCATTACGTGGGATGACTATAAACAAGCAGGAACTAAATTATTTGATCAAACGGATGTTTATTTGGGAACAGCTGACACCAGTGCTGCATGGGTTGTCCCTCTTTTACTCGCTGAGCTTGGTGGTGATTTAACCGATGAAAACGGATATCCAACGGTTGATACTCCTCAGATGAAAGAGGCCTTGTCAATGTTACGTGATTTAGAAAACAGTAATGCTATTGCAACGATTGCAGGTGGACAGCCTGATACTGAAGAAGCTTATGGTGAATACAATAGAGAAAAATATGCTTCTGCTATTCTTCCCATATGGTTTATGTCACGATTTATTAATTATATGCCAGACTTAGCAGGAAAGATTGCAATTGCTCCCGCTCCTGTTTTTGAGAAAGGACAGCCTCGCTCAGTTGGTGGTGGCGGAACAGGTACTGTCATAACAAAAACGGCTCCTGATATGTGGCTTGCAAAAGACTTTTTAGCCTACGCTAAGCTTTCTGAGGAAGCTAATATTAAAATTTGGGAAATCTTAGGCTTTGATCCTGTTAATACCACTATTTGGAGTAATCGAGAAGTAACGCACAATCCAAATAACAAATATGTGCAATACTTTGTGAACAATCCCTTTGATGTTTTGAACGAAATTAAAAATGAAATCAAATTAATAAAGGTTGTTGAAAACAGTCCTACAATCATTGATACCCTTTGTACTACAACACTTAATAATATTTTTGAAGATAAAATGGATGTTTCAACTGCATTGCGTCAAGCACAGCAAGAAATAGAAAACTCAATTAGATAAAAATCCGTTCATTTGGCGGGGATATTGAGACAATAAGGAGAGACTATGTTAAAGAAATTTATATACAATAAAAATGCTGCTCCCTATGTTTTTATATCCCCGTTTATACTCACCTTTTTGATTTTCTTTATCTCGCCGATGTCAAGAACGGTTATCATGAGTTTTCAAACGGTATTGCCTGGTATGACAGATTGGATTGGCTTTGAAAATTATGCAAAACTACTTGGCGATGCGGTATTTTTTAAGGCAGTTTCAAATAGTGTTATTTATATGGTGCTGACTTTGGTTTTACTCATTCCTCTTCCCATGCTTTTGGCAACGATTTTAAATAATAAGTTTGCAAAGGGGAGAGAGTTTTTCAAGTCAGCCTTGTATTTGCCCGCTCTCACCTCCGTTGTTGTTGCAGGAACCATCTTTCGTCTTGCTTTTAGCGATCTCGACGATGCTTTAATGAATTCTGTAATGAGCTTTTTTGGCTTCGAGCCAATAAAATGGCTTCGCAATGCACACACAGGGTTTTTCGCTCTTTTATTACTAGCCTGTTGGCGCTGGACGGGTGTTAATATGCTGTATTTTTTATCAGGGCTTAAAAGTATTCCAGAAGAGTTGTATGAATCTGCTGACATTGACGGAGCGAGTGCCTTTCAAAAGTTTATCTATATTACCATTCCACAGTTAAAACCAACAATCGTCTATGTTTTGACAATTTCAATTTACGCAGGGCTTGCCATGTTTACAGAAAGCTACATGATTTGGGGAGGTAATGCATCCCCTAAAAATATAGGCTTAACTATCGTTGGTTATTTGTATAGACAAGGCATTGAACGAAATGCAATGGGCTACGCTTCTGCGGTTGGCATTGTTTTATTCGCTATTGCAATGACAATCAACATGATTCAGCTCAAACTGAATGGTACTTTCTCTAAGGAGGCTTAAAATGGCAAGTGCAAATCCCTGTGCAAAAACACAAATAAAAAATCATTTGCGTGAAGGCAAAAAACGGGTAGCCGTGCAAGTATCAATTTTTGTTTTTTTCTCTCTTTTATCCTTACTGATTATTATACCGTTTTATATTCTAGTTATATCGTCATTTAAGCCAGGTAATGATTTAGTTCGCTATGGCATAAATTTAAAGCTTGAACTTGATAAGATGTCTCTCAATAACTTTGTTTTTTTGTTTACAGGAGATCATCAGTATTTTTCATGGTTTTTTAATAGCGTCTTTTTAACCGCACTCACTGTTTTGATAACCTTATTTGTCTGTGCTTGTGTAGGATATGGGTTTTCAATGTACGATTTTAAGTTCAAAAACTTTTTCTTTGTCTGCGTCTTATTTGTCATGATGGTTCCCTTTGAAATCCTTATGGTTCCAATGTACAGTCAGATAATTGATATGGGGCTCATTGATTCTTTTACTGGGATTATCTTGCCTGGCATTACCAGTGCTTCGACAATTTTCTTTTTTCGACAGTATTTGCGGGGCATTCCGCGTGATTTAATTAGTGCAGGAAGAATTGATGGGGCATCAGAGTATGGTATTTTTTTCAAAATCATTTTGCCCATAATGAAGCCAGCTTTTGCTGCAATGGCAATTCTAAATACAATGGGTGCTTGGAATAATCTTCTTTGGCCTCTGTTAGTGCTAAAAACGGAGACAAAATTCACTTTACCTATTGGGCTAAACACGCTTTTAACCCCATACGGGAATAATTACGACTTGCTCATTATCGGCTCCTTTTTTTCTGTTATCCCTGTGCTGATTATTTTTTTATGCTTCCAAAAATACTTTGTTGATGGCATGACTGCAGGTGCTGTTAAAGGCTAAAACGGTAAACGTTATTTTAATATTAAATCTTTTGAGTAGGAGAAAAGAATGTCAAACAAAACAAAATTGCTGATTGATAAAGAATATACAATCGCAAACGTAGGTAAACGGTTATACTCAACCTTTGTTGAGCATTTGGGGCGTTGTGTGTATGAGGGAATTTATGAGCCAGATCATCCAACGGCAGATAAAGATGGCTTTAGAAATGACGTTCGTGATTTAGTTAAAGAGTTGCATTTTGGTGCTTTACGATATCCTGGAGGAAATTTTGTTTCAGGCTTTAATTGGCTTGATGGTATTGGAAAACGAGAGGATCGTCCTGTTCGCCTTGATTATGCGTGGTCTTCAATTGAGCCAAATCACATTGGGATTGATGAGTTTTGTGATTATGCAAAATCGGTTGGAAGTGAAGTTATGTATGCGGTGAATGTGGGAACGGCAAGCCCACAGGATGCAGGCTATGTTGTTGAGTATGCAAACTTTCCAAAGGGCACATACTATTCTGACTTGCGAATAAAAAATGGCCATAAAGATCCTCATAATATAAAACTGTGGTGTGTGGGAAATGAAATGGACGGCGAGTGGCAAACTTGTCATCTTGATGCGCATGATTATGGCAAGAAGGCTTTAGAAACGGCAAAAATCATGAAGTGGGCAGATCCTTCAATTGAGCTGGCTGTTTGCGGAAGTGCAAGTTCTCGTCAAACTACCTACCCTGAGTGGGATAGAATTGTACTTGAGCACACGTATGATAAAGTTGATTACATTTCTTTGCATCGCTACTATGAAAATTATGGCAATGAGTTTGATTTTTTAGCCTCATATCATGAAATGAATGATTTTATTAAGGCCGTTGCTTCAACTGCAGATTATGTGAAGGCTTTGAAGCGATCAAAAAAGACAATGATGCTTTCTTTTGATGAATGGAATATTTGGTATCAAACAAAAACTGAGCTAAAACCTTGGGAGTTTGCTCCACATATTTTGGAGGATAATTATTCACTGCTGGATGCAATTGTTTTTGGAGGATTGCTTTGCTCTCTTATCAATAATGCTGATCGCGTGCAAATTGCTTGTCTTGCTCAAATGGTAAATGTTATTGCACCAATTTTTACTGAAAAAGGCGGAAAAGCAATTCGTCAAACAATTTTTTATCCCTTTGCAATGGCTGCACAAAATTGTATTGGTACGGTGCTTAGAACAATCGGAAAAACACCAACACAAGAAAGTGAAGCATACGGAACGGTGTCTGTTTTACCCCATGCGGTGACATGGAATGAAGAAAAAAACGAAATCAGCGTACTTTGTGGAAATATTTCGCAGACAAATCAAATACTTGAGCTTGATTTACGCTCTTTTGGCAAAGTGAAATGGATTGAACATTCTGTTTTGCAAGGAGATGACTTGAGTGCAACAAATACAATTGCACATCCAGAGAAAGTAAAACCTGCTTTTATAAAAGAAACGAGTGAGGAAATTGATTTTCCTGAGTTATGTTTGCCACCAAAATCCTTTCACTTAATGAAATTCAAAATAGTCTAAGCTTTCTTAGACACGTGTATTTGTAACCGCTACAGCTATTTTTCTGTGGCGGTGCAACTATGCTTTTCTTTCAACAGCTTGGTGAACTTCTTATGCCCATAATTATTTGCACTCTTAATAAAATATTCTTTGAAAACCTGTTGTAGATTCTCTTTTTTTTCTTTATCATATTTATATGTCGCCAGTTTTTCAAAGTGAATTTCTTATTAGCCTTTTACTCATTCTTATAACATTACGCCCCTTTCTTCATGTTCACAATCAAATTAAAAATGGAATAGCACTTCTGAGTGTGTTTTCAATTTTTATGTGCATTTTCCAGATACTCAGCCATGGTGTTTCTCTGTCTATTTTGATTTTAAGTGCACTTTCTGTTTTAATTTTTATTGCAAATTTGTTTTATTTGCTTGAGTATGCACGCGGAATTCTTGTTGATTATTATAGTATCTTTTTTAGGATTTTATCCGCAATTCTTTTTCTTGGCGTTGCCGCAAGCCTGTATTTTTCATGGACTTTCCGCCCACAAATTGAACAATTTATTGATAAAAAAAGTGTTACAAAAGTGCATAAATCCATTGAATTTTTTGATAGCTTTGCTGAACGATATGCCGTTGCGGAAAAAAATCTTTTTACCCTGAGCAAAACGATTGCCTACATTGTTTATCCTGATAACTTTACCCAACAGCAGCTAGAAAGTTTGCCCATCTGTGTGTACATGCCCGATGTTTTTGCCTCTGTTGAAGAATCTTTTGCAACAATAAAAAACCTTGCCGATCGTGGAAATATTGTCCTGAGCGTAGATTTTTTTAATCACGATTATGCCGATCATACATTTTTTAATAATCGCTTTATACGTACTTTTTATTTGCGGATGAAAAACTACTTTGACAAAGACTTTGCAAAATCGAATAGAAACTATTGGAATCAATTGAAAACGAAAGAAATCAAATCGGTTTTTTCGCTTTTTCCTCAAATTCAAAATGACGTATTCAAAAATGCCCTCGCAAAGAAAAATCCTATTTTGCTTGTAGCAGAGGGAGAAAATCGAAATCTGATTTTTGATGTTATTAATTTGCTTGATTATCAAGTTGACAACGTCTTGCTTGTCAACGAGGAAAAATCCCCTGTTTCTGGTTACCTTGACGGCTTTGGGAATCTTGCCGTTTATCATCCTTTCGAGTATACTCTGTATGCTGATATAAAAACTGACGGCTGGACGCAGGCAAAAATTATCGCTTCAAAGCTTGAGAGGTTAAAATGACTTTAAATAAAATTGATGAATATTTTCAAACGCTACTGAGGATTTCTGATTTTGCTGCGATGGATAGCTCAAAAAATGGCATACAAGTTGCCAACTCAGGCAAAGAAATTAAAAAAATTGCCTTTGCCGTTGATGCGTGTTTAGGAACGTTTGAAAAAGCTGCCGCCGAAAACGCGGACATGATTTTTGTCCATCATGGATTATTTTGGGGCTATGAGCAAGTCATTGCAAAAAATCATTATGCACGAGTCGCAACGCTGATAAAAAATGATATCGCCTTGTATGCTGTGCACTTACCCCTTGATGCCCATCTTGAAGTGGGAAATAATGCGGGGCTTGCAAAGCAAATTGATTTACAAAATATTGAGCCCTTTGGAGTTTCCAGCGGCTATACTATTGGTGTGAAGGGACGCTTTAAAACGCCGCTTTCTGTAGAAGTCATTGTAAAACTTTTACCGTTTGATGCTTCGTTGACAAAGTTTTTTGCGTTTGACAAAAAAGAGATTACAACTTGTGCAATAATTTCTGGAAAATCTGATACGATGATAAATCAAGTGATAGATGAAAATATTGATTTATTTATTTTAGGGGAGTTTTCTCATCAATTTTATCACACTGCGAAAGAAAATAATATTGCGATAATTGCACCAGGCCATTATCAAACCGAGACAATTGGCGTAAAACTACTTGCAAGCAAAATTGCTTGTGAAAAAAATATTGAAACAATTTTTATTGACGAGCCAACGTTTTTGTAAAAAAGGAATTCCCATGAAACAATTATTACTGAGAAAAATTCTTCCCTTCAGCCTAACTTTATTTGTTACGCTTGCCGATCAAATATCAAAATTTATTATTATTAAAACGATTCCAGCCTATTCAATTGGGCCAAGTTTTTTTGGCGATTTTTTTAGAATAATTCACGTATACAACCCTGGCATTGCGTTTAGCATTGGCAATAACTTACCAGATCTCGTGCGCTCTCTTTTGTTTTCTGTTTTACCTATTTTAGTAATTATTTTTATCATTGTTTCATATTTCAAAACTGATGAATTTACACCAATGCAAAGTTGGTTTGTTGCAGGAATTATTGGTGGCGGTTTTGGTAATTTGATTGATCGAATATTTAGAAAAGAAGGCGTTGTTGATTTTTTAGACATAAAATTTTATGGATTATTTGGTTTTGACCGTTGGCCAACGTTTAACATTGCGGATATGAGCGTTGTTATTTGCGGTTTTTTGCTCCTTATTTCATTTATACGCACAAGTTTTACTAGTAAGTAATCTTTGCTAAACAAGGGTGGTTTTATGAGTATTTCAAGTGCTCTTTTTACTGATTTTTATGAATTGACGATGGCACAGGGTTTTTGGAAAAAATCACTTAATGTACCGTCTGTTTTTGATATGTTTTTTCGTCGACAGCCTTTCAATGGTGGTTTTTCTATTTTGTGTGGGACAGAGCCTTTTTTTGAAATTCTGGAGAATTTTCATTTTTCTCAAGAGGATTTAACTTTTTTAGAAAATCAGAAAGTGTTCGAGAAGGATTTTTTGTATTTTTTAGAAAATTTTCGTTTTACTGGTGACATTTTTGCAATGGAAGAGGGGAGTGTCATTTTTCCAAATGAGCCACTTTTGCGCATTCACGCTAATTTGATTGAGGCACAAATTTTAGAAGGTATTTTGCTTAATCAAGTTAATTTTCAAAGTTTGATTGCCACAAAAACCGCTCGCGTATGGCTTGCCTCGCAAAAAGGTCATATTATGGAGTTTGGTCTTAGGCGGGCTCAAGGCTCAGATGGTGCAATGAGTGCTTCACGAGCATCCTTTATTGGTGGTGCTTCTAGTACGAGCAACTCTTTGTCAGGTAAAGAATTCGGTATTCCTATACAAGGGACGATGGCTCATTCATGGATTATGAGTTTTGACTCTGAGCTGGAAGCTTTTCAAAGCTATGCAGAAATTTATCCAAACGATTCAACTTTTTTGATTGATACGTATGACACGTTAAAATCTGGTATTGTTAATGCGATTGAAGTTGGAAAGTCCTTAAACGAAAAAAAATCACGCTTTGGCGTTCGTCTTGACTCAGGTGATATTCAATATCTTTCCACACAAGTGCGTAAAAAACTTGACTTAGCTAATTGCACGGATGCCTTTATTGCTGTTTCAAACGAGCTTGATGAGGAAATAATTGAAACTCTTATTCAGCAAAAAGCTCCAATTGATAGCTGGGGAGTTGGAACGCATCTTGTTACAGGCGGAAGTGATTCCTCTTTTACGGGCGTATACAAGCTTGCTTCTCGAATGAGTAAGGATGGCCAGTTTATTTCAACAATGAAATTTTCTGAAAATCCTGAGAAAACAACGAACCCTGGCATAAAAAATGTGTGGCGTTTGTATGATCAAGAGGGAATGGCAAAAGCGGATATTTTGGCCTTAGAAGACGAGGAGTTGCAAGCAGGTGTTGAATCAACTTTTTATCATCCGTCAATTGATTATCGCCAGTTTGATTATACGCCGTTGAAGACAGAAAAACTTTTGAATAAAAAAGTTGAAAATGGCAAGCGTTTGCAAAAACTACCTATCCAAGAGCAAATACTTCAAAGTCGCAATCATATGAAAAATCAAATTGAATTATTTGATGCCTCTTATAAACGCCTTTTAAATCCCCATATTTACAAAGTTTCTATCACTTCTGAACTTAAAAAATTAAAACTTTCTTTCATTGAAAAGTTTGTTGAACGGTAAAAACTTTATTTTTCTTCTATAAAAAGGGCATGGAAATAATTTACTGTATTCTTTTTAAGATTAATTTTTTTTGTATTCATTTTTTGCGTATATTTTTTACAATTTTATGTAGTCGACACGAATGCATACAGTGTGGGAAAATGCAGTATTTTGCAATTTGTGAAGATTGCAAGAAAAAAACGATTGATGTTCTGCGTCTTGAAAAAAAGCGTTGTTCTCTTTGTGGCAAATTTTTGATTTCTGAGAAAGAAATGTGTGTACAGTGTCGAACAAAGCCTACGCTGCACCATATTGATTCAAACTTTGCATTATATTCGTATCATTTGTGGTCAAAAGATATACTTTTTGTATGGAAAATTACGGAAAATCGCCTTTTTTCTTTTGAGCTTGCAAAACGATTTTTTATTTACTATCAAAGCCTACAAGAGAAGCCCGCAATTGTGCCAATCCCTGCACGGCCACATAAAATTGCACAGAAGGGCTGGGATCAAATTAATGATATTGCGTTGATTGCAAAATATATTTTTGGGCTTTCGGTGCTTCCCTTGCTGCGGAGGATAAAATCTACTGAGCAAAAAAAATTATCTAAGATACAACGTCTTGAAAATAGCAAAAATAATTTTGTGCTTTCTCAGTATGCAAAGCGACTGAAAAAAATCCCTGAAAAGGTATTATTGCTTGATGATGTTTTGACAACAGGTGCAACCTTAGAAAATTGTGCTAGAGTATTGAAAGAAAGAGGCGTCAAAGAAGTAAAATCATTCACCTTTTTTATTGTTGATTAAGCAAGGTTTTGTTCCATCTCGTCAAAGGCTACAAGATTTATTCATCTGCAGTCGCAGGCTCTCCATTCTCTGGTGTTGCTTCTGGCTCCTCTGGCGTAGCAGGTGCAGGGGTACTTGCAGGAGGTGGTGTAACTGGTGCAGGAGACGTAGACTCTTCTTTTTTTGGTGCAGGTTTATCACGGTTATCAGAAACACGCCCTTGTACCTTACCGTCCATAATAATTTCTTCTGTTTCTATATTAAATGAGATTTCTTGAGCTCTAAAAACATCCTCATCGCGCTTAATTTGCGGATTTCCACTGAGTTCAAGGATTTTTGTCTTTTTGCGATACACTGCGAAGGCTGCGGTACAGGTTGAATTTTTGTTTATCAATTCAATTCCAAGCTGCATGATTGCAACGTCATTTCCCTCGTTATATTCAATAAATTGAGCTTTTGCCGTAACTTCATTTGCTTGGTCATCCATACTGACGTTGCCCTCAAGAAGCGCAATTTTTGTTTGGCGATCGTATGTTATTTTCTCGCTTGAAAAGTCAAAGCCTCCCTCTTTATGACGGCCTGTAACGCTTCCCTTTGCAATGATAAACCGAAAATCCTTTCCTGACATTTCAATTGATTCGGCTTTAATTTCCATTTGACTAGTGGTTACAAGAGCACTTCCGCTTAGCAAGGTGTATTCTGAGTTTTTGCCCGCATTACCGCTCATTTGTTCTGCAGAAAAGCTGATTTTTTCAGCAAAAATAAATGATATAAAATGAGTACTCGCCATAAAAATGAGAATTATTTTTTTGTATTTGGTATTAAAAATCATCTTCTTCAAGAATTGGCAAATCATCCATTGAATTATCATATTCTATATTATCGGCACTTTCTTGCGTATCGACTAGGTTTTGAGGCCCCATAATTATATCACTATTGGGCAAAGGGCCTAGCATTTGAGAAACGATTTCACTCGTGGGCTCTTCAAAATCATCTTCTTGTTCAACCTCGACAGTTGCTTTGTCGCTGCCTGTAAGAATGGTGCCTGTGGGTGTCATTCCAAAGCGATACTCCAATCCAATTCCGCTTGCAGAAAACTTTTTTCCTTTGACTTTAAGGTGAGCATCGCCATCATCTTTGAGAGAGCCATATTCAATGGTTACCTCATCTTCCTCACCCGCAACAAGTTGCTCGGTCAGATTGTTCCATCGCAAACTTTCTGCATTGACGGTCATATTTTGATTATAACTGCTAATTGATGATTCATCCAAAAGAGTATAAATCTCTGCATCTTGATCGGCATAGAGTAAGCCTGTTTTTCCCTCTGCTGAAGGACTCTGGTCAGTGTTGTACAGTTTAAACTCCACCTCTTTGCCAAAAACAAGACTTTCTTTGCCGTAAAATTCGAGCACGCTTGCTTTAACACTTGTAGTTTTTCGCGAGCGCTCAAATTTCATGTATTCAGTATCATAAAAAATTAATTCTGGAACGCCTTCTTCTGAAAATTCTCTCTGGCCATAATTGAGCGAACATGAACTCAGAGATAAAAGAAGAAATCCAAAAAAAATATTTTTTATTGATGCCATCATTTTTTTAATGTTGCCCCAATAAAAGCTGAAAATAAGGGGTGTGGCTTACTCGGCTTTGACAGAAATTCGGGATGAAATTGCACACCAATTCCAAACGGATGCTTTTCCCACTCAAAGACTTCCACGGATTTATTTTTTGAAAGCCCTGTAATCAACAACTGATTTTTTTCCATATCGGGCGTATAATGAGGATCAAATTCATATTTATTACGATGACGTTCTGCAATTTCTTCTTTTTTGTAGATTTGTGCCACCTTTGATTTTTTCTTGAGCGTAACATTTTCGCTTCCTAATCGCATAACTGAAGGAGAAACAAGGCCTGTTTGCTCTTCTTGCAAGCTCACAATGGGATGATCGGTGGTTGAAACAAATTCTGTTGAATCAGCATCTTTCCAGTCCAAAAGATTACGAGCCGTTTCAACTGCCATAAGCTGCATTCCCAAATCGATTCCAAAGTAGGGAATATTATTTTCGCGTGCAAATTGAACGGCACAAAGCATTCCTAAAAATCCTCGTTGCCCGTAATTTCCCGGAATGATAATGCCATCAATGCCTTCAAAAAAGGAGGAGCTGTTTGTCGAGTTTTCAATTTCTTCTGCATTAATTTTTTTGATTGAAATGCTTACTTGATGGGTTTGCGTTGCCGCATGAAAAAGAGCCTCGCGGACAGATTTATAATAATCGTTTAAGTCGCCTTTTTTTCCAATCATTGCAATGCAAATATTTGATTTTGGGTGATTTAGATGAGCTAAAAAATCTTTCCAAATCGAGGGATTTGTTTTTTTTTCGCCAAGTCCGAGTTTTTTTAAAACCTTTGCACAAAGTCCTTGCTGATGAAAATACAGAGGAAGCTCGTAAACTGTTGATTTTACATCACTTGAAGTAAAGACAGCCCCCTTGTCAACATTGCAAAAAAGTGCAATCTTTTTTTCTAATTCATCATCAAGTTGATTTTCAGCACGACAAAGCAAAATATCTGGCTGAATTCCAATTTGTTGCATGTGCTTCACCGAATGTTGCGTCGGTTTTGTTTTTAACTCTCCGCCTGTAACTTCAGGCACAAGAGTCATGTGCATGCAAATTGCGTTTTGCTTGCCAAACTCGCGAATGAGCTGGCGAGCTGCCTCCAAGAAGGGAATTGACTCTATATCGCCAACGGTTCCGCCAATTTCAACAATTAAAATATCAGCATTTGAACTTTGAGCAACATTGACAATTCGGCGTTTAATTTCGTCTGTTATATGCGGAATGACTTGCACTGTTCGTCCATTGTAACGTCCTGCTCGTTCATTCTTTATAACGGTATTATAGATTTTTCCTGTTGTTACTGAGTTTGCCTTTGTCAGCTTTGCATTCGTAAATCGTGCATAGGTGCCTAAATCCAAATCAGTTTCGGCTCCGTCATCGGTTACGTACACCTCTCCATGTTGATACGGACTCATATTGCCTGCATCAACATTTATATACGGATCGCACTTCATCATCGCAACGGTTAAACCGCTGCATTCAAGCAGGCTGCCTAAGCTAGAGGCCGCAACCCCTTTTCCCAGTGAAGAGCAAACGCCCCCTGTAACAAAAATATATTTATTCATCGCTCCTATTTTCACATCAACAGCCACTTTTGTCAAGATAGCAAGTTGTATTGACAAATCGAGTAGAAGGATTTTGCGTGTTGATTTTTTTGAAAGGATTATTGCAATCATGTTAAGTTGCGTAAAACGTATTGTAAAACAATCATTTTTTTTGGTATACTTTTTAGATGAAATTATTTAAAGTTTTTGTGTTTTTTCTTGTGCTTTTTTTTGTGAATAATCTTTTTGCAAAAACCGTGTATGTATCAGATGATCAATTTTCTGCTGAAATACGTTATGCTGACTTTCTTACCCCAGGTGATCCGCTTTTAGTTCACCTTACAATAAAAACGCGGCCAACGCGAAAAATAAAATTTGAAAAAACCACTTTTATAGGGAATGCAACGATTTTTTCAATAAACGCTGATAAAAAACTTGCAAGTAATGATTTTTATTTAGCTGAAACACAAAAAAATAGTGAAACCTATATTGCCCTCATTCCACTTTCTTCTTTTTTTGTACAAAATGAGTATATTCTTCAATTTGAGGGCGATATTACCTTTGATATCAAATCAAAAAAATCCCAAAAAAAGGATTTTCTAGTAAAAGAAAAAATTCCTTTGCAAAAGAAAGATTTTGTTAGCGAAACAATCAACTTAGATGCACGTAATACAACGATTAGAAAAGATACAGGCCCTGCACGAGCTAAGCAAATTGAACGATTAAATGATATTTTGAAGCAAGTAAATTATCAGTCGATTTCATATTTAACTGACGGAAAGGGATTTATTCAGCCAATTGAAACAAATCGGAAAACGTCTTTTTTTGCTGATCGAAGGGTTTTTGCTTACTCCGATGGAAAGTCTTCAACGTCGTTACATTATGGCATTGACTATGGTGCAAAAACTGGAACGCCTGTGTATGCACCTGCGAAAGGAAAAGTTGTCCTTGCAGAAGACCGTGTTACCACAGGCTATAGTCTTGCGATTGAGCATTTTCCTGGCTTGTATAGTTTGTACTATCATCTTAATGAGTACATTGTTTCAGAAGGTGATATGGTTGAGCAGGGGCAGCAAATTGGTTTTGTTGGTAGTACAGGACTTTCAACTGGGCCACATCTGCACTGGGAAATCCGCCTGCGTATGGAAGCTATTAATCCTGAGTGGTTTATCGAAAATACTCTTTTTCAGAAAAAATAGAAATATCATTGTTTTGTATTTTTACCGTATAAAGCTCATTTGTTGTTAAATCTGATAAATTGAGTGTTTTTATGCCCGTGTTCTCTTTCAAAAAAGGAAGCCTTACTGAACATGTTTTGTTAAGAAGATTAACAAAATTAAAAATTCGTGTAAAACTTGTTTTTTCTTTTTGCTTTTGATCAGCATAGGTATATAAATTATTGTTTGTGTTTGGTTGATAATACTTTAGCACGACAGTCCCTGTTCGAAAGTCTTTTTTATTGGTTTCATTTGTGTAAAGTCTGTAGGGAAAATACATTGTTTTTTCACCAAATTGAATGTAATAAAAATCAAAAAAAAGATTAGAGCCGTTCCATGAACGCTCAAGTTGACCAAGCGTGTTTTGGTTGCGTGAAAAAAAGCTAAAACGAGCACTAATGGTATCTGGACTAACGCCAAAGATTGTAAATTGAACGGGATAAAGAATTTCTGGTAAATCGATTGTTTTGAAAATTTTTTTACTCGTATTATAATGCAAAAAAATGACTGCGAGCAATCCTGTGAAAAAAAGTACCGTTGCTACAATGAGGATTTTTATTATAAAAAAGAATTTAATTTTTGTAGAAGATGCACTCATGATAATAATTCAAAAAATCCTTTTTCATCAAGAATAGGAATACTCAGATTTTTTGCCTTAACATTTTTTGATGAACCTGAGTGTATGTCATTGGTTATAAGATAGCTTAAATCTTTGGTAATACTTGTTTTGACCATTCCACCTTTTTGCTTTACAAGGTTTTCAGCCTCAGATCGCTTAATTGAAAGCTCTCCTGTAAAACAAAAGGATTTTCCTGAAAGGGTGCCGCCATCATTTGACTCAATAGTGATATATTTTTGAAGCTCGAGCATTTCTTTTTTGCATTCTGCTAAGCCTTCCACTAGCGCAACTGCGGTAATTTCTGCAAATCCGTAAACGCTTGAAAAATCTTCTTTGCTTGCAGAAAAAAAACTTTCAAGCGTCGTATATCCTTGCTGTATAATCTTTTCAATCAGCGTCTCTCCAATTCCTTCAATGTCAAATCCTGCAATAAACTGAGAAAGGCGTACGTTTCGCTTTGAATCGCGCGATAGAATTACTTTTGCAGCACTTTTTTCCCCCATTCGCTCAAGGCTTGCAAGTTGTTTGGCTGTCAATAAATACAAATCAACAAGGCTTGCAATTTTGCCTTGCTCAAAAAGGCGTTTTATTAAAAGTTCCCCAAAATCCCGAATATCAAGGACGGAAATCCATTTTTCTATGCGATGTAAAATACGTTTTTTACAGGAGGAATTAGGGCAAAATAAGCGAGTTCCCTCATCTTTTAGCGGTGTATTGCAAGACGTGCATTGTGTTGGCATATCAATCGGTGTAGCCTCGGGCGGATTTTCTACTAAGGACTCAACTTTGGGAATAATTTCTCCTCTTTTGGTTATAATCACGTGGCTTCCAATTTTGAGGTTCAAATTCCTAATCATATTGGGATTGTTCAGGCTAGCCCGTTGCACGCTTGTTCCTGCAAGTTCAACCTTATCAAACTCAGCGATGGGCGTGTATGTTGCACCATTTTCATTCCAGTTGATAGAACGAATAATACTAACGGCCTCTTCTAAGCTGAATTTATAGGCAATTTGTTTTTCTGGCCGATTTCTTTGCAAATCGGTGTAGTCAATTTCGATGTCTTTTACGACAAGGCCATCAATATCGTAAGTTAAATCCTTGCGTTTTTCCATAACGAGAGCACGATATATATTGACCTGTTCGGCTGACTCACACACGGTTGCAGGGGATGTTTCAAAGCCCTTTTGTTTAAGCCACTGTAATTTTTCTTTTTCATTTGTGTACGGCGTGTTTTCTAAAAAAAAAGCATCGTAACAAATAATATTTAAATGCTCAACGCCGCTGCCATCTTTTCTTTTCATTAAACCATTTGCCGCATTTCGGCAGTTAGCCTTGTTAGAAAAGTGATTTGCGTGAACTTCATGACTCATAATGACTTCTGCACGCACAGCCCCTGTAAGAGGCTCACCTAAATCCTTGATAAGTCCTTTCATTTTTAAAACATTTTGTGTAATATCATCACCAATCTTACCATCGCCACGCGTTACACCCTTTGTGAAAAGTCCTTTCTCATATTGTAATTCAAGGCTGGCTCCATCGAGCTTATATTCAACAAGAAAGCTTGAAAAATTTTGTTTTTTTGCCCATGTTTCAAATTCCTGAGGATTTGCTGCCTTTTCTTGACTGCCCATCGGCATAATATGCACTGTTTTTGGAAATCCATCGGGTATAATATCTGAGCCAATTTTATTTAGTATTGGATTATTTTGATCAAGCTGGTTGAGCTCATCCCATAGTGAATCAAATTCGCTGTCAGAGATTTCTGCTTCATTGTTATAGTACGAGTGCTGATATTTTTTGATCAGGCGTTCAAGCTCTTTAATTCGCTCTTGTTTATTCATTGATGCTTCGCTTTTTAAAGTAAAGTTCAAGGATTTCTCGCTGTGCTAAAAGTCCCTTGTTTTCAAAGTTTGTTTTTGGTCGCCATTCTTGCTTTGGTGCAAAAGATTGGTACATGTTTTCTAATTCATCTGTTGCACAAAGCTCTTCTAAGGCAAATTCCGCATAGGGTTGCCAGTCTGTTGTCATGTACACATAGCCCTGTGCCGACAATTTTTGTGCAAGTAAGGTAGTATTTGGACGTTTGAGAAGTCGCCGTTTGTGGTGCTTTTTCTTTGGCCATGGATCTGGAAAGAAAATATGAAAAGCCGAAATTGCATTGTCGGGAATCATATTGGTAAGCACTTCAAGGGCATCATGCTCAATGATATATAAGTTATGTAGATTGAGGGTGTTTATTTCTCCTAAAAGTCGTCCAACTCCAGGGCGGTGAACTTCAATTCCAATATAATTTATGTGAGGATTTTCTTGTGCAATTTTTGCTGTTGCATGCCCCATACCAAATCCAATTTCTATCACTATGGGGTTTGTGTTGTTGAAAATATTGACAAAGTTCAGTGTTGAGGAGACATAAGGTATTCTCCATTTGCCGCTCAGTGTTTGGTAATCACGATTTTGCTTTTCTGTCATTCGCCCTTCGCGTAAAACAAACGTGCGAATTGTGCGATAAAACTTTTGCGTGGTTGTTTCTTCTTCGCATGAGGATTCTGTCGTATCGTAAGAAGTCGTGTCCTCCAAAACTTCATTTTTGGAACATTCACTCATTGTATATCCCTGTTTACATATGTTTTAGGCATCATCACTCCATATGAGACTGTAGAGCTTGTTTTAAATGTTGTATAATATGCGGTTGTTGGATAGGAATTTAAAATGCCTGCCGTAGATGAAAGATTGTCTTCTTCTTGTCCAAAGTATAGGATTTCATTTTCATCAGAATAAATGACAAGACTTTCTGCTGTTAATGATTGGAATTCTGTTGTTTCTTGAGTTTCGTTTAGATTTTGTGTTAAAAATTTTTCAGGGTATGAAATATCAAAAAATGATCGTGCCGAATCTTGGCTTGTATCGGTGATGGAAATGAGGTAATTACCAACAGGAAAAGGAAAATGCCATGGTGCGTGTAAGGAAGGGGAGCCAAACCAAACCTCTTTTTCTGTACCCATGAACATTAAATCGGTGATATCCCATTTTAGACCGCTTTTTTCATGTTCAATGTCGATTGATAAAACCCTGTCATACGGACTGCTTGCTAGGACAAAAACAGAAAGCGTTACCTGTGGCACTGAAACCATAGTGTCATATGAAAAAATAAGTTTTTGACGTGTTGCCCTAAAAGCTGGAGTGTTTGAAGTGCATGAGAGGAAAATACAAATGGCAAAAACACAAGACAACAATACTTTCATCGGTTTATCTAAAAAAGTATTATATACATATTTTATTGTATTTGTAAAGTGTTTTTACACTATTATCAGCACTTTAATGATATATTGTCTTATTTGATAGTTCTTGACACAATAATAAAAAATATACTAAAATCGAGCTTCCTTACCGATAATCTTGTTATTGGAGATTTATAGAATGAAATTTTCTTTTGCACTTTGTTTATTATCAGTATTTTTGTTGTTTACTTCTTGTGAGGATTTGTTTCAAGAGGTTCCCTATAAGATAGAAATTGACGACAGTGTAAAAGGTAGAATATCAACTGATGCAACGACTGCAACTCCTGTCGCTTTAGTAACTGTTAAGGTTGAACCAGGTAATACTCCAGAAAGATTGTACTATTTCCAAACATCATATCCTGATAGAATAGAAGATATCTCTTTGGAAACTTTAACATTTTCTATGCCTGCAAAAAATATCACTATCACAGCGAATTTTTAATTTTTCTATAAGTTGATTTTACCGTTTTCCTGATTAAATAGATTATTTTTTGGTAGAGTGATAAATGTTTTATTTGCATGCCTCTTGAAATTATTTTACTTTCACGATAGAATATAGATCCTTTGGGGGTGTAGCTCACCTGGCTAGAGCGCTTGCATGGCATGCAAGAGGTAAGGGGTTCAAGTCCCCTCATCTCCATAAAAAATATTGTATAGTAAGTAGTTGCATGGTAGCAACTTATACAATATAAGAAAAATGCTTTGACAGACAAAAAATTACTCTTCTTTGTTTTTTATAAAAAACAAAAATAAAGGAAGTAATGCGTATGTCTTTATCAGTCAGTGTTTTTCAAAAGAAAAAGTCTAGTAAAAAGTCTAGTAAATTAGATTGGTATTATGAAATTCGCCAAAAAGATGGCAAAACTATTCAAAGAATAGCAAAGTTTGAAAATGGCAAACTTGCCCAAACACGAGAAGAAGCAAAAAAAATCCTGCAACAAAAAGTCAAAGAAATTATTGTAAAAAAAACAACTATTGAAAGTGTAGCAAAAGAAATGTACTTACCACATTCATCCCATGTTTTAAGACTTGAAAATCTTAATCGGCCGCTTCAGCGACAAACAATGCAACATTGCAGATATTTTATTGAACATATTCTACAAGAATTTGGCAATGAAAAATTAGAAGATTTTGATATCAGAAAAGTATACAATTTTTTATTCCTGCAAAAAGAAAAATCCTATTCATGGAAAAATCAAATTTTATTTAGATTTAACGATATTTATGATGAAGCACAATGGCAGGGATTAAAAGTTGAAAAGCCAACTTTTAAAAAGTTTGTTGCTCAGCCAAAACAAAAAAAACTCTTTTCCCGTGAAGAAATTGCTATTTTCTTACAAGAAGATAATTTTATAAAAAAAGAACATTTTTTACTATTTAAATTAAAATATTTATGTGGTCTAAGAATGGGCGAAGTTAGAGCAGTTCAAAAAAAACAAATAATTTTTGATAAAAGAATTTTAATTGTTGATGGATTTTTTAATCCATATAACGAAAAAACTGCTTGGAATAAAGCAGGAAATTTAATAAATCCAAAAATAAGAATTGCAATAATTCCTGAAAATTTTATCAAAGATTTAGAAAAATTTTGTTTTACAAAAAAAGACGATGATTTTATTTTTTCTGATAAAAAAGGAAATCCTTTTAATCAAAGAAATATGCAACGAGTTTTTGATATTGCTGTTGGTAAGGCAGGTCTTACCAAAACAGCAGGTCTTACACCGCACTCGCTTCGCTTTTCTTATGTAACTCACATGATTGAAAAAGTTGATGCAAGCGTTGTGCAAAGTATAGTAGGTCATTCATCTCGTGCTATGACAGAATATTACAACCGTCCAACAATCGAGGCAGCAATAAACAAAATAGAACCATCAAAAGCACTTGTTTCTGACGCACTCAATTTCTGAATTTTCTAAATAGAATGCAATCAGCTTTTGATAATTTAATATTCTATCGGGATTGTAAATTCAAGATTGTATCCATTACCTGAAGTCATTCCGCTTGACGAAAAGACTCTAATAACGCTACTGATAGTAACATACCTAATAATCTATTGGATATGAAAACTCCATGTTAAACCCATTGTTTTGTACAAGCGGAGAGGTAGTATACACCTTAACCTGTCCTCCGCTAGTAACCTCTGTTACTGTAGTTACATACGATGACGTCTGGTAAACACTTGATGTTGTTCGTGACTTTATTCCTATTATTGTTGCTGCTGGGGGCTTAACAACAGTACCAACGTCTTTCCATCCTGCATCAGGTATTGACGGACACTTAATATACGCCATTACAGTAAGTACTCCACCCTTAATATAGCATGTCCAATTATTAACAGAGAACCCACTTTTTAATGTTATAATAGTACCAGCCTGTGCTTGCGGAATGTAAACAACCTCTTTCTCTATTGCCATATCAGACTCAAGCTTTGTTATCTTTTCCTGCATACTGCTAATAATATCTAGTATATTCGTTAGTGAATCCTGTATATTTTCTGTAATACCGATCAAGCAACTTAGATTCGTCGTTGTAATAGAAGAAGCTGCTACCTTACCAGAGCTGTCTGTTACCACTACCTTACTTGACAAAAGGTTTGAAGACGTTATAGTAGCTGCAGCCCCTGTTATCATGTTTTGTTTACCAGAGATACTAATACCAACTTCTCTAAATCTTTGCGACACAGATTTAGTATTAGTTCCGTCGTGGTCAAACACATTAGTGCTTGATATGTCTCCACCATTTCTAACCAACTTACTGTCAAGAACATTGCTTGATAAAAAGTTTATAGATCCAGTATTTCCGCTGCTTTTTTTAATGCTTAAAACAACCTGTAAATAATCATTTGCTTTTCGCTCTACGTTTTGTGTAAGATTATTGTTTTCAACAGGTATCTCCATTCTCGGATTAGAAATACTGTATCTATTCGTGTAATTGCTAACACCAATAGGTATATCAACCTTGTTAACATTTGCAGAAATAGTAGCTACAAAAATTAAATCAGTATTAACAGGAATGTTGCTTGCACAAAGAACCATATCAAACATAGAAAGAGGGCTTATTATTCCGTCCTCTCCATAAACATATCGGAATGTTATATTTGTTGCGGTTTGCGAAAGATTAAATGGAATACTTAAAGGTGTGCTTTGCGTTGGTTTCTTTGCAGAAAGGCTTACAATATTATTTTGAAATCCCACCACAAACATATCAACACGATTTTGAATTTCACCACTTCCGCCAACGCCTAAACCGCTTGCAATCCCTTTGGCATAAAAATCTTCTTCGTTAATGTTTACTAGTGTTTTTTCAGCCTTATCGTTTTCTAAAATTTGAACACGAGTAACAAGCCCCTCGTCAGATCCTGACCCTTCTTCTGTTTCAATTCCTAAATTCATATTAAACCTCTACTAAAATTTCTAAATCGCTTCCAACAGGGAAAATGTAAATATTACGTGCTGTTGGTCTTTTAAAAACAACTTCAGAGTCCTGCCAATATTTAGAATTAATACCTTCTGGTGGAATTCCAACGGGAATAGGGTCACCTGCTTTATTATACGTAACCCATGCTACATTATTTGTATATTTTGTAATACGTGCAGATTTTACATCACTACAAACAAGAGTCTACTTTTCAGCAGGAATATTCATTTTTTCGATATTTGAATCTTCAACGACTGCCATTATTTACCTCCATTTTAAACGGTTCAATAATTACATTTGGATAACTTTTGAGATTTTTTAACTCAAATAAATATTTTGCACGGGCTTTAATTAATTGTGCAAACTCCTCATCAAATATTATTCTGTTTTGCACCTCCGCACTTTGCAGGATTGCCATTTCTTGTGCAACCTGTCCGTCCATTTCGCTTTTTTTGAAAGATTCAAACTCTTCTTGAGTGATCTCTCCATCGGTGAGTTTTTCGTCAAGCGTCTTTGAAACAATCTCGCCATCAACAACCTTAAAGCCCACATCGCATGGCTCAAGTCCTGCGATCACTTTCTCTTCTTTGTTCATTTTCACGATACAGTCGCCATCAAGCTTCATGCCTTCTGGGATTTCAAGGAGCTTCTCCTCTACAAGCTGGCGGTCAGTTTTTTTAACCCAGTTTGCGTCGTAAAAGGCAATGCTCTCTCCCGCCTTAATGGAGGCAGTTGACGGCACGCTTTCGTATCGTATGTCTTTTGTGTCCTGCGGTTTTTGCCCACTAAGCACACCACAAATCTTATTATTCTTAATCGCTATATACATTTTTCTCTCCTTTAATACGGTAACTCAAATCCTGCGTCAAGCCACGCATTCTCTAAAAACTGTCGAAAGAACCACTCCGTGACCCATATTTGCGTTGTCATGTTGTATGGGTGGTTGTCTGTATCTGTTGAGACGACTAAGGAAGCATCAAAGATAAGATTCCGACCGAATTTGTGTATATCATGGACGAAAGCTATGCCAGTGTATCCATCTCTTGTTCCAGATTTACAAAACCCTGTATTTTGAGTGTTATAGTAGGTTGGTGCGATAGATGAATTATCAAGTGCCCTAAACTCACCAGTTATATTCCGAATTGCATCCTCTTGAAACCCGCCAAAAGTAACTGCTCGGTGGTCGCCATTCGTTCCCTCAATCCTTTTAAACGCCGCAGCGTACAAGGGGCTGATGTTTATCCAATTACCTACGCTCATCCCGTACATCTCAGGATGTGTCGGCTCGGGGAAATGCGGAAGCCTCTCGTAAATAACTAATTTTAATGCCTCAAAATCCTTGTTAATCCAATCATTTCCATCCCATTGAAACAGTACCGTTTTGTTGCTTTTAATAATAGCAACAACATCAGTTCCCTGTTTTACAAAAACTTCTTCTTCTGTTTCATTTTTAATTTTAATTTCTGTTAAAACAAAAAAAGCATCAGTTAATAAAATTTCACTTCCACCTTCAACAACATAAGAATAATTATAATCAATGTTTGAAAGTGTTGTATTGCTTGTTATCATTCTTTCTTTAACTGAAGCAGAACGAGACTGCTTTATAATCTCTTTGACAGCATCTCGAATATCAGAATTATCAATGTTGTCAGGAACACCAGACGGTTCGCGCGTTATATCTTTAAATGCTTCATAAAATAAAGCACTTAAAGAACCATGAAAGGAATTAATAAGATTTGAAAGGATTGGCGTTCCGTCAAAAGACCCTCCTCCTGAACTATCAATTGCTTTTCCATACGGGAAATTTGGATCTCCTACATCCGTGTACTGACTGTAATTCTTATCTAGTTTTTGCATTTTTCCTCCTAATTTTTAAATCCATTTTATATAAACAACTGCACGAGTATGTGCAGGTTTAATTTTTAAAATAAAATATTCAACAAGCCGTTGCCATTTTTTATTAACATTCACAAAATCAATATATAAGATATAACCTCTGTCAGATCTTTGAATTTCACCACAAACATAAAAAGATGTCTCCCAATAGTCGCTGCTGTTTGGAAAACCTCCAATGCTGCTAATATTGTTTTCTAAAATAGCAGGTTTTACCGTATCTTCAATTTCATTGTACCCGCAAACAGCATATTGGCCACCACAATAAAAATTCTCTTGCCCGCATACGCAATAATAATCTGCAACTCCTTCATCAGATCCTACCCTATATCCACAAGCAGCATATTGGCCACCACAATAAAAATTCTCTTGCCCGCATACGCAATAATAACTTGCATACGAATCAAGAGGATTTCTAGTAGGAATATTTTCGATGACATTAATTTTTTTATCAAAAATACGTAAAACTTTTTGTAAAAATTCTGCAGTATACCCGCCCTGTATTGTCCAAAGCAAAGATAATATCTCTTTCGATTTAACTTCTTCTTCTTCATTTAAATAGAAACCAAAAGCATTGAGCCATTCATTTATAAAACGTGTTGTTTTGGGAAAAATATCTAAAAAAAGCAAGTCAATTGATTCTTTTGTTTTATCAGGTAATGCTGAAAAACTTTTCAAAAATAAATATAATTTATTTTCATTGCTTAATCGAAAAAGAGAATTCTTTGGCATTAATTTTTTTAAAACTTCTAAAAACATTAGAATTCTTCCCCATTAACAAAAAGCCGATTAAGTTTTGCTAGCTGGCCAAACTCAAGTGTATAAAAAGTAACTACACCGCCGTCTTGCAAAACAACAACATTTTCAAAAGTTGCCTTTAAATCATCAGCAATTGAGTCGCAAATTCCAATTACATTATTTTTTGAAATAACATCAACCTTGTTATCATCAAAACTTAATCCCCGAATATATGGCTCTCGTTCTAAAAGATAGTTTTGCAAAGAACTTTTAATTGCCTGTGAAAAATCAAAAGGATTTACTCCTGTTACATTGTTTATATAAATATCAAATTCAATAATTGAAATAGATCGAATATTTTCAAAACTTTCATTAAAGAGAGGATCAATAATTGCTGTCAAAGGTTTTCGAGACTCGCCTGTATTTGGATTATATGTTATTGACATTCCTACGCTTATTAATAAATCTTTTGTTGGAATGCGATCAGCAAATGTATTAGGCTCACCTGCAATATACACAAGAACACCTGATGCAGAATTAGGATCAGTATACGGATATGCTTGTAAAACTCCATCAACTTCCAAGCTCCATAATCGATAATCAGCTAAACTACCTCCGTTTGGCGAAATCTTAAAAATATTATCAACTCTACTTCGATAAGATTCTTCTGTTTCTGCATCAGTTGCAAGTTTTGAAACCTCAACAACAACAGAATCCTTATCAACAAATCCAAGCGGTTGTGAAAACTGCACTACATCATCAATTTCAATATTTCCTTCCGTGCCAGTTTCTGCACAATAAACATCTAAAACGACTTCAGTATCTGTTAAAAAAACAGTTGTTTTAGTTAAGTAAATTTTTCCTGTAATTTCGCTTTTTAGCTGCGTATTTTGCTCAAGTAAATTTCTTGTTTTTAAAACAATTATTTTTACCTTTCCTTCCCACGCTGTTCCCGTTCGAGGCAATCCAATTCCATACATTTCACCAAGTGCAACAAGAGGATTAATTTTTTTATTCAAAATAGTTATGTCGCCAAAATATGCTGTTTTTGGGAAAAACTGTAAAAAAATCCATCCCATTGATTTAAAAAGAACAATATAGACGCCTGCAATAATCGAGGCAAAAATGCGTAAAAATGATTTTGGAAGCAATCTAAATTTTGTATTAAAATTACTCTCAAAATTAGCAATAATTAAATCACGTATTTCTTCAATTGTTTGATTTTGAATTGCCATCTATTCACCTCCCCAGACAACAAAAAAGTCTTTTTTCAAAACAATTTCGTTGTCTGAAATAATATTTATATCTAACTTGCATTTTTTACTTTCAACTTGTGCCATGTTTATGGTAATTTCTGTAGCAAGATTTTCACTAATGAGCCATGATAAATCTTTCTTTGCTTGTTGCTCTGCAAGCAAGATGTTTTGCAAAGAAAGAGGCATTCCTTTAACGATTTTATTAAATGCTGAATTATGTTTTTCTTTTATATTTATTCCAACAATTGAATTTGCCCAAAATTGATCAAAAGAATCATTTCCACCAAAAAGAGATAGGGCAATAGCTGTTTCTAAATTTATATCTGGAATAAAAAGTCCATTTTCTTCTAATAAATCAAAAGAATCATCTTTGATGAATAAAGTTAAATCGCCTGCAAAAGAAAAACTAGCCATGCCCCCCCCCAATCAAAACCGCCTTTTGACCTGATTCACGCTCCCAGCGTTTAATAATAATTTGACAATAATAAGGCTCAATTTCAATCATGCAACATCTGCGGTTTAAATATTCACACGCAAGCAATGTTGAACCACTACCACCAAATCCATCAAAAACAAGATCCTGCTCTTTGCTTGAGTTTCTTAATGCAATAGAACAAAGTTCTGTTGGCTTTGGTGTAGGATGACTTCCTTGTTCTAATCTGTTAATTTCTCTAAGTACCTGCCAAATATTACTTTGTCCATTATTTCCATACCAAATATATTCTTCTTTTGAACAAAAATAAATCATTTCGTATTGCGGACGATAGCCTTTTCTTCCATTCAATCCAAATTGCTTTTTGTCCCAAATAATACAACTATGAATTTTTAACCCAATACTATTTATAGCTTTTTCAAATTGAGTTTGCGTAGACCAATGCAGGCAAATATAAAAACTTGTAGTTTTTTTTGCTTGTATAGTCTGTAAGTAATTTTTTAAAAAAGATACTAAATCATCATCTTTTAAATTATCATTTATAATTTTTTTTATTTTTAATTTTTTTGTAACTTCTGTACGAGCATAATCACAATCAATACCATAAGGGGGATCAGTAAATACTAAATCAGCCTTTTCTCCTGCCATAACAAGGTCAACGTCTTTTTGATTAGTGCTGTCTCCACACAACAAGAGGTGATTCCCTAATTGAAATAAATCACCTGTCTTTACAAAAAGCTCTTTTTGTTGCGTAAATTCTTCAGAACTTGCAACGTCAAATAAGGTTGCATTCATTCAATAACCACCTTATTGCTTCCTGCTTGAATAGTTCCCGTAAGCTCAATTGGAAAAGGATTGGGAACACCTGCATCTGCTGCAACTAAAACTGTACCAGCTGGAATAGTTACCTTAACCTGATCATCTTTGCGTGCAGCAGCTTTTGCTGTTTTTGCATTGCCAAGATTAATGCTTTGTCCATCTATTCCAAGCGAATTTTCTGCTGTCACCGTAATGTCTTTGCCATTAAGAGTGATTTTTCCATCATTCAAAAGTGAAATTGCTGCTGCTAATTTTCCGTCAGCATCCCTACTAAATAAAATTTTTTCGCCTTGTTTCGCTCCCTGTGATTGCAGAAGCGTTCCAACAACGGCATATTTTCCTTGCCCGTCAATTTTTATAAGGGCAATACGCTCATCATCAAGAGGAGGCGAGTCATCCCCAGCTGTGCCATAAACTATGGCTGTTTGGCTCATCCCATAATATGATTCAAACGTCGCAATAATTAATTTTTCTAATTTTAATTTTAATAACTTTGCTATTTTTCCCATGCCAACACCTCGGGAATTTCCCCTGTAAAGCTTTCAGGAAACACTACTTGCAAAACAGTGCTATTTCCTTTTGAATCACGTATTCTTTGCACCTTTCTAATTAAAAAGGCAGTTTCTTTATTAATTTTTGCCGTTTCTGATGCAATTTTAATAAAGTCGCCTTTTTTTAACAAAGCACCGTTTTGAGTTTTATGGCCTTCAATAGTAATAGTATAACTTACAGAATTTGCAAACATCCTTCCTGCATAAGATTTAACTGCATTTTCTAAGTCTGTTTGTGATTCTGCATCATCAACAGTTATTGTTTGGCATCTAAAAACACCTTGTTTTTTTAAAAATTTATTCTCATACGTAAACCGCAAAGAATCTTTATTTTCATTTGTTTTAGTAAATCCCGTAATATGCGAATAAAATTCTTGTGCATTAAAAGAAGGTGTAATTGACATAAGAGGAACTTCTCCTTCTTTATAATTTGCAACTACTTCATTTTTTTTTGATTCAAAAATTAAAAGATCACCTTGCACGGTATTAGTCATAAGCAAGTTTCTTTGTTTTGTTAAGTTTGATAAAAAAGCAAATATTTTTTCTGCAGGATCATACGCAACTTCAGAAAAACTTGCCCCAATACTTCCTGTTGCTTCAACTTTAATTCCATAGGGACTTGCCATATCACTTGCAATTTGTTTAATGTTTTTTCCATCATACTGCGTTGGATATTTAGTAATAGGAAGCGTGCAATCATTTAAAACACCGCAAAGAGGATATCCACTAAAAGTTATTGTTTTTGCATTGTCTTGCAAACCGCACTGAGGGGTGAGCAATACGCCATTAAACTGCAATTTTTTTTCATAATAGACAGAAACATTTTTAAAAGAAAACGGATTTGACGCAACATTTAATTCTTTAATGCTGTTGTCGTACGGTGCAGAAAAAGAAAAAGTATCAAAGCTATCATAATTTTCTTCAAGCGTATAACTTGAAAATCCTGTAAATTTAACACCGTCTATGATAATAGAAACGGTATCATCTCCTTCTGAGTCAAGAACAATTGGAACACTAGAGCGAGGCACATTTGATTGCGTGGTATTCTCAATAGGAATATTTAAAACATCATTAGGATAAATTAATGGTGAGCTATCAACAGCAAGTCCACGTCCAACTAGCTGTGGATTAATTTCTTTAATTTCCTGCCATTTATTAAAAAGACCTAAATATTGAATGGCGATACCACCCAAAGTTTCTCCTGATTTAACCTTGTGAACTTTATACATAGGATACAACCTCACGGCCACGCAAAACAATAAGCATTTCGTCGTAATTAATATTATTTTCTGCAATAAAATCATCAATCACGCTATCTGTAAGCAACGGATACAATTCTGCAATGAGTTCTAATAATTGATAATCTCGATTTAATACAATTGTTTTTTTTGATGGCAAAGAAAAACCTGCATTTAAAAGCAAAGAAATATTTGAATAAATTAAAGTGTTTAATTGTGCCATTGAAACACTTGTATCTTCAAATACATTCTTTTTTAACTTTGTATCTTGAAAAGTTTTAATCTGATCAAATAATTCCGCAATAGACAAAACACTCTTAACTGATTCGTCACGACTTTTTAATTGAATGTTTACATCACTTGTTTCAACAATCTCACCAATACCCATTGCAACCGATGAAGCAGATCCTTCAAGTAAAAGCTTGCTTGAATAAAATGAATTTTTTATATTATTAGCACCAACAGGATCTCTTTTAAAATCATTTAGTAACACAGAAACCAAAGAGCTATAACCTTTAATTTTTTCATTTACATTTACTGCTATTTTTGACGGCATGCGTAAAAGTCTTAGTGTTTGCCTGCCAACATTTAAAAGACCTGACGCAACATTTTCAACAGAGTTAAACAAATTTCCAATAGAATTCGTTAATTCATTTTTAAGAGTTAAAAACTCTGTTAGTTTTTCAGTTCCTTCAACTATTGACTCAAGACTTTCGCTAATAGCATTAATTGATTTTATAAGTTTTGTTTTAAGAGACAATTGTTCTTGCGCTGTTTCTGCTGTAATGTTTTCTGCAAAATCGCTTGCTAGATTTTCTGCAAACTCATCAAAATCTTCAGAAACAACGGCTTCTGCAAAAGGAGCTTCGTCAATTATTGTTTCAATAAAAGAAACTTCGACAATGCTTTCGCCAAAAACTTCAACTAAATCATCACTTCTTTTAATTGTGCCATTGGGAACGACGCTTAAAGTTCCATATAAAGGATGTTGAAGCGTGCCAGATCCGCGCTCGATTAAAGCTTCTTCAAAGGCATCAGCCTGTGTTGTGCAATCTTTTCCATTAAAAATACATGTAAAGGGCAAGGTTCTCACACCAGAGCCATTATGCTGAACTTTTGCACCGTCAACATCGGGAAAAGTAAAAACACCTGTTTTTAATTCGGTTTCTTTTTTTAATGATTCCCATAAAAATGTATGGACGCTTCCGCTTGGTGAAGTATATTGTGCTTTTACTA
>JBOFSR010000107.1:0-1851 GCA_051651645.1 Treponemataceae bacterium
CTGTCAAGTGATTGTGTATCAAAGCATTTTTTCACTTGTATATTATTCTGTAATAACATACAAGGAGGGTTCAATATGAATCAACTTAATTCACTGATTCTTGAGGGAAATCTTGTTCGAGATCCTGAAAAGAAGAACATGGCAAGCGGTAATACTCTTGTCAATTTTACTATTGCGGTAAATCGTAGTTACAAAAAAGAGGCTGGAACGTATGAAAAAGAGACGAGTTTCTTTGATTGCGAGGCGTGGGGAAGTATTGCAGAGTATCTAACGAAAGCAAGAAAAGGGAATGCCATACGAGTAGTTGGCAGGCTCAAGCAGAGCAAATGGGTTGGAAGTGATGGTAAAAATCATTCCAAAGTAGTAATTGTTTGTGAGCACTCAGAGTTTATGCAAGGAGTGAGACCTCAAAGCAATGCAGTAAGTGAAAGTAAAACGGCGTTGCCGAAAACTTTTACATCCCTTTCTTAAAAGCTTTGAAAGGAGGAATACTGTATGCATATTACAAACAAACAAAATCTTCCCGAAGGCTTGGTTCGAGCGGTAAGCTGTGATCCTCATAACGAGAGCGGATGCATCTCTGCTACAACCTTGCTACAAGGCGTGAAGCAAATCATTCTTACACAAAGACATTGGGATCAACTGAACGATGATGTTTCAGATAGAATTTGGGCAGTCTTTGGCACGGCAGTCCATGCACTATTAGAAACTGAAGGAGAGCATGATTTTACTGAAATCAAAATGACGCACAAAGTCTCTAGCATAACCGTTACAGGTCGCATTGATAACTACAACATTAAAGATGGCGTTATCGATGATTATAAGACAACCACTTCATACAAAATAAAAAGTGGTGACTTTGAAGACTGGTACATGCAAGGTATGATTTATGCGTGGCTTGTTCAGAAAAACGGCTTACCTGCAACTCGCTGTCGCTTTATTGCGATGATCAAAGATCATTCAAAAACAGAAGCCTTGCGAGATTCATCGTACCCACAAAGCCCTGTCTACGTCTATGAGTTTTCTGTCACTCCAAACGGTATCAAGGAAATAGAATCTTTTATTATGAAAAAGGTCTTTCAGTATGAATTATCATCTGCAACAAGTGATGATAACATTCAGCCGTGCAGTGAAAAAGAGCGATGGGCAAGGCAGGATGTCTTTGCGGTTATGAAAAAGGGAAGAAAAAAATCAGTTAAAAATTGCTCGACAAAGAGCGAGGCTGAAAAGAGGATTGCAGAGTTAGGAAAAGAATACTACCTTGACGTTAGACAAGGACAGTCCATCAAATGCAAGCATTATTGCCTGTGTTGTGCATTCTGTAATTATTATCAAAACAATGTGGCTTTATTCAAAGACAAAGAAGAAGAATTAGCAGCTGCATAAGGAGGAACGTATGGCATTTACTAATGCAACACGCACAAATCTTTATTTAAGATGTGCAATTTATGGGCCAAGTGGCTCTGGAAAAACAATGACGGCTTTGCGTATAGCAAAAGGAATCGCAGAAAAAACGGGAGGAAAATTTGCCGTTATTGACACAGAGGCTGGCAGTGCTTCTAAGTATGCAGACAGAATCAGCTTTGATGTTGATAATCTTTCTGATAAGACTATTGACGCATACCTTGCCTCTATGAATGACTGTGCAAAAGGTGGCTATAAAGTCTTGGTTATTGATTCACTTTCACATGCATGGAGAGAGCTCACTGAGGAAGTTGATCGTATCTCACAAAGTTCAACCAATCGTAATAGCTTTTCTGCGTGGGGCAAAGTCTCGGTAAAACAAAAGAAGTTTATTGATGCGATCCTTAACTTTCAAGGTCATGTTATTGCAACAATGCGAAGCAAAAC